>JADGOF010000134.1 GCA_017883105.1 Acidimicrobiales bacterium | reverse complement strand
ATCAGATCAGAAAGGCGGCGATCCGACACCGGCTTCACCCATCCAGCGCGAGGCACGACCACAAACTACATCATTGTGATCTTAACTGAACGGTATTGGAGCTAGTCCGTCGTGCCGACCCGGTGCCGCCGCCCCGGGAGTTGAGCGCGTCGGGTGCTATCCGGCTTCCTGTTCCCTGAGCTCACCCAATCGTCGCTCGACGCTGGCGATTTCCTCATCGAGTGCTTCCCGGGAAATCGACTGATGCTCGAGCGCGACCACCCGCCGTTCCAGTGCCTCGATCCGATCGACCACGCCCTTGTCCTCGACACTCATCGCACAACTCCTCGCGTTCGGCTTCCGCCACCAACTTTCGGCGGAACCCGGCACCGAAACAAGGGCCGAAGGTCCTCCCTGGATAGGCCGGACGACGAGCTTGGGGTGTCTCCGGAGTCATAGGCGGCAGGAATGGCCTGCACGATGCAGACGGCTTCGAGGTGATCGGGTTGGCGGCAGTCCTCGACCTGACCGCGCTGACGTAAGGATGCAGACCGGTTCGGATGCGGATCTCGCGTCGGCTCGATCGACCTCCGTGTTCCCTGTGCTTGGGACTTTTGGCCCTTCCATCCGGCCGGCTTGATCGCATTGATGACACGTGATGACACTCGACCTCTCGCGCTGGCAGTTCGGCATCACGACCGTGTACCACTTCATATTCGTTCCTTTGACCATCGGTCTCGCGCTGTTTCTGGCCGTCATGCAGTCGGCCGCCTACCGGACGAAGGATCCCAAATGGGAACGCATGACGCTCTTCTGGCGGGAGACTGTTCCTGATCAGCTTCGCCCTGGGTGTGGTCACGGGCATCGTCCAAGAGTTCCAGTTCGGGATGAACTGGTCCGAGTACTCCCGCTACGTCGGCAGTGTCTTCGGAGCTCCGCTGGCCATCGAGGGCCTGCTGGCCTTCTTTCTGGAGTCGACCTTCCTGGGCATCTGGATCTTCGGGAAGGACAGGGTTTCCGCACGCATCCACGTGGCGTCGATCTGGATGGTGAGCATCGGAACCATGCTGTCGGCCGTCTTCATCCTGGCGGCCAACGCGTGGATGCACCACCCGGTTGGCTACCGGGTGGTGAACAACCGTACGGTGATGACGGACTTCTGGGCGGTGATGACCAACAGCACCCTGATCGGGTCCTTCCTCCACGTGCTGTCCGCGGCCATGCTCGCCGCCGCCATGCTGATACTCGGCGTGAGCGCCTGGCACATGCTCCGCGATGGCCGTCGCTCCAATCCGCGGTTGGCGACCCCGTTGACCTTGTCCGTAGCCGACGGCCCAGATGCGACCGATGGACCGGCAGTTGGGCCCGGATCGACCGTTGACGTGGCCCCCGTGGTCGACCCGGTCTTCGCCACCAGTGGTCCCTGATCCAGGTACGCCCGAACCTGGTCGGCCTGGCTCTGGCGTTTGCAGCACGGGCCGCGCTGGCCTGGGCCGGCGAAGTGGCCGCACACCGAACCTCTGCGACGGTGACCTCGCTGCTGCGGCGGCAACTCCTGTCGCAGGTACTGACCCTGGGGCCGACGTGGCTCTCGGGTGAGCAGACCGGAGAGCTCTCCCTGACCGCCACCCGGGGTGTGACCGCCCTCAACACGTACTTCGCACGAGTGCTGCCCCAGACCATCCCGGCCGGACTGGCGCCGTTCGCCATACTGGCATGGGTGGCGTGGGCGGACTGGGTCTCCTTCGTGATCCTGGCCGTGACCATGGCAACGGTGCCGATCTTCATGATCCTCCTCGGTCTCGCCGCCCGTGACCGCACCGAAGAGGAGTGGGTCCAGCTGTCACACCTCGGCGCGCGCTTCTTCGACGTGTTGCAGGGCCTGCCCACCCTGCGCACCCTGGGGCAGTCCCGCACCGGCCGACGCTCGATCGAAGAGGCCACCGATGACCTGCGTAAGGCAACCCTGGCCAACTTGCGCGTCGCCTTCCTGTCGTCGCTCGCCCTCGAACTGCTGGCCGCGGTCGGGACGGCCCTGGTGGCCCTGTTCCTCGGCCTCCGCCTGCTGGACGGCAGGATGGTGTTCGGAACGGCACTGGCCATCTTGATCCTCGCACCGGAGGTCTACCTCCCCCTGCGCCGGGCCGCGTCCGAATTCCATGCCAGTACCGAGGGCCAGGCGGCTGCCGCCCGGATCCTCGACGTCCTCGATGAGCAACCAGCCACCGGCGCGATCTCCGTTCCGGTCGCGACCCGGGCGGCACCGTTGCCGGACGTCCGCCGGTACGGTCTCGAGGTCAGCCGACTCACGGTGCGCTACCCCGGCCGGGACGAAAGCACCATCAACGACGTGGACCTGACCGTCGCCCCCGGTGAGCACGTGGCCCTGCGGGGACCGTCGGGATCGGGAAAGTCGACACTGCTGGGGGTGATCCTCGGCTTCGTCACCCCCCTGGCGGGAACCCTGTCGGTGGGAGGAGTCGACCTGGCGACCGTAGATCCCCGGATGTGGCGGAGGCAGATCGCCTGGGTCCCCCAGCGCCCGTCACTGTTTCGGGGGACGCTCGCCGACAATGTGGCCATCGGAGACCGCCATGCCACACCGGAGGCCCTGCACAAGGCGGTGACGATGGCCGGGCTCGACGAACTCGTCGCCTCCTTGCCGTCCGGCCTGGACACCCCGGTGGGAGAGGGCGGCTTCACCCTCAGCGCCGGTGAGCGACAGCGTGTGGCCATCGCACGGGCCGTCCTGCGCGACGCCCCGTTGATACTATTCGACGAGCCGGCGTCCCATCTCGACCACGATCGCGAGGCCCTGCTGGCGCAATTGCTGGCGCCGTTCCTCGCCGAACGCATGGTGGTGATCGCCGCCCATCACCGGGAACTGGTGGGTCGGATCGACCGGGTCGTCGACCTTTCTTCCCGTCGGCCTTTCGCCGTGGACGGGCCCCGTCGGGCGGATGCCCTCTTCAGTGGGCCACCGCGGTGAAGGCGGCCGATTGGCTCGGCACCCTTCGCACCATGCTGCGCGTCGGTGCTCCGCCGCGCGGACGTCTGGCTGCGTCCACCGCCCTGGGCGTCGGTGCGTCAGGCGCGTCCATCGGGCTGATGGCCTGCTCCGTCCTCCTCATCGATCGGGCCGCACTGCGACCTCCGCTCTACACACTGACGGTCCTCATGGCCGCGGTGCAGCTGTTGGCCCTGACCCGGGGACCGCTCCGCTACAGCGAGAGGCTCCTGTCCCACGATGCCGCCTTCGGGGTGTTGGCCCGACTGCGGCTCTGGCTGTTCGATCGTCTCGAGCCCCTGGCACCGGCTGGATTGCACCTCAGCCGAAGCGGCGATCTCCTGGCCCGGGCGACCGAGGACGTCGACGCCCTTCAGGACCTGTATCTACGCGGCATCTCCCCGCTGCTCATCGCTGCCGTCATTTCGGCATTTGCCGTGGCCCTGGTAGGCATCCTGTTGCCTGTAGCCGGACTGGTCCTCGCCGCCTGCCTGCTGGCTGGACTGCTCGGCCCCCCGGCGGTGGCGCTCGTCGGTGGCCGAGCCGGCCGACGGGAAGCGGAGCTACGTGGCCGGCTCAGTGCCGAGGTGATCGACCTGTTGCAGGGTGCACCCGACCTTCTCGCCTACGGGCTCGACGGCGACTTCCTCCAACAGGCGCTGGACACCGACCGGTCCCTCACCCGCCTGACCAGGCGTCGCGCATTCGCCACCGGCGCGGTGTCGGCCCTCACCATCGCCTGCACGGGAGCGGCCGTGATCGGTGTGCTGGTGGTCGCCGTTGCGGCCGTCCGCAGCCATGCCCTGGCGCCCGAGATGTTGGGCATCCTTCCCCTGGTGGCACTGGCCGCGTTCGAGATCGTGCCACCGATGACCGACGCCGTGCTCCGGCTCACTGGCCATCTGGAGGCGGCTCGACGGCTGCTCGCCCTGGACGAGCTGCCGGTACCGGTCACGGATCCGCCTCACCCGCTCCGTCTGAGGGCAGTGCGGGGGGAACGGCTGCACGACGGGTGGTCCTCGGGGTGCAGGCCGGTCGATGGGGGCGAGCGGTCCGCAGCACCGCCCACGGTGGTCAGACCTCCCGAGATCGCCTTCGAAGACGTGCGCCTCCGCTACGGTCCACACCTGCCCTGGGCTCTCGACGGCGTGTCGATGCGCATCACCCCCGGCGAATGGGTGGCCGTCGTGGGACCAGGCGGAGCCGGCAAGAGCAGTCTGGTCAACGTCCTCCTCCGGTTCTGGCCGATAGCCGACGGCGAGGTCACCCTGGACGGGATCCCTCTCGACGCGTTGACCCAGGACGAGGTCCGTCGGACGATCGGCTACCTGTCACAGGACGCACACCTGTTCGACACCACCATCCGTCGCAACATCATGTTGGGCAGACCCCACGCCACACCCGACGAATTGGTGGAGGTCGTCCGGGTCGCCCAGCTCCAGGCCTGGGTGCACGAGCTACCCGAGGGCCTCGACACGCCGGTCGGAGAACGGGGCAACCAGGTGCCGGGGGGACAGCGCCAGCGCATCGCCCTCGCCAGGACACTGTTGGTCAACCCCCCGGTGCTGGTGCTGGACGAGCCGACCGCCGGGCTGGACGAGCCTACGGCTGACCGTTTGTTGTCCGATGTGCTGGCCGCCGCCGGACGCACGGTGGTGCTGGTCACCCACCGACCGCGTGAGGTCGCCGCCCTCGATGAGGTGGTCATGCTGGACGGCGGTCGGGTAATCGGGACGTCCGGCCCTGGTGCGGAGGACCGATGCGCACGATCATCGACACTATGACCCGGGAAAGGATCCCCCGAGAGTGGGCCGGAGGTTCGTTGGGCCCTCCTCGATGATCCCGCCGATCACCGATCCATCGTCCAGCAGGAACCCGCGCGCCGGAGGGACAGAGGAGAGTGGGTCAGCCGCCGACGGCCGGGCACCGACACGGAACCGATGGCTGACGCTCGTCGTGCTGTGCGTGAGCCTGCTCCTGGTCAGCCTCGACAACACGATTCTGAACGTCGCACTGCCGGCCATGGTGCGAAGCATGCACGCATCGTCCGGCCAGCTGCAGTGGATTGTCGATTCCTTCGCCGTCGTCTTCGCCGGATTGCTCCTCGTCGCAGGGAGTCTGGGCGATCGCGTGGGGCGCAAATGGGTGTTCATGACCGGACTGGTGGTATTCGCCACGGGTTCCGCCATGTCGGCCTTCTCCACGACACCCGACCGCCTGATCGGCGCTCGCGCCTTCATGGGCATCGGCGCCGCGGCCATCATGCCGTCCACGCTGTCGATCCTCACCAATGTCTTCACTGGCAAGTTCGACCGCTCCCGGGCCATCGGCATCTGGTCGGGTACGACCGGGCTCGGCGTGGCCATCGGACCGGTGGTCGGGGGCTGGCTGCTCGCACACTTCTGGTGGGGCTCGGTGTTTCTGGTGAACGTACCCATCGCCGCCATCGGACTGGTGGCGGCGATCTGGCTGGTGCCGAACTCGAAGAGCCCGAACAGCAAACGGCCGGACCCGATCGGAGCCGGACTGTCCATCCTGGGCATGGGTCTCCTCCTGTGGGGGATCATCGAAGCACCCAGCCGCACGTGGACCTCACCTCTCGTCCTCGGTACCATCGCCTTTTCGGTGGCGGTTCTGACCGTCTTTGTCCTGTGGGAACAGCGCTCGTCACATCCGATGCTCGAACTCTCGTTCTTCCGCTCGCGACGGTTCTCTGCGGCCATAGGGGCGATGGCGCTGGTGATCTTCGCCTTGATGGGTGGCCTCTTCCTGTTCACCCAGTACCTCCAGTTCTCGCTGGGCTACAGCGCCTTTCAGACTGGGGTACGGGTCGCCCCCATCGCCGCTGTCCTCCTCGTCGTGGCACCTGTGTCCACCATGCTCGACCGCCTGGTCGGGACCAAGGCGGTGGTCTGCACCGGGATGGGTCTGATCACAGTCGGCCTCTTCCTTCTCTCCCACACCACCGTCCGCGGCACCTATCTCGACGCGTTGCCGTCCTTCTTCCTCTTGGGCATCGGCACGGGCCTTGCATTCGCTCCGTGCACCGAATCCGTCATGGGGTCGCTGCCGCTCGAACAGGCCGGGGCCGGTTCGGCCACCAACAGCGCCGCCCTCCAGGTCGGCGGAGCGCTCGGGGTCGGGATCCTGGGAAGCCTTCTCAACACCCGTTATCAGAGCCGGATGGCCCCGGCGCTGGCGCACTACTCGATCCCCAAGTCCGTGCTGGATCTCATCAATGGTTCGCTCGGTGGCGCCCTGGCCGTGGCCGAGCACGTGGGGGGCCGACTCGGCGCGGTACTGGCCGGCCTCGGACGTGTAGCCTTCGTGAGCGGCATGGACCTGGCGCTCACCGTCGGGGCATGCGCAGTCGGTGCCGCGGCCGTCGTGGTGCTGGTGGTACTCCCCGATCG
>JADGOF010000133.1 GCA_017883105.1 Acidimicrobiales bacterium | reverse complement strand
AGCAACCCTGATTGATCATCCGGAGGGTCTGGTCGTGGAGATAGGCGTAGAGATCACGTTGCAGCGAGAGGTAGTCCACGATCCTCCCCGCATCCCATGTCGGCCAGTGGTGGGAGGCAAAGGCCACGTCACACCGGTCTGCGAACAACGTGATCGCCTCACTGAGGTACTTCGACCAGACCCTGGCGTCCCGCACCACTGCACCGCGCAAGGTCATCAGGTTGTGCAGGTTGTGGGTGGCGTTCTCCGCCAGGCACAGGGCCCGGCGGTCGGGAAACAGGAAGTTCATCTCGGCGGGGCACTCGGTGCCCGGTGTCAGCTGGAACTCCATGCGCACGCCGTCGATGGTCTCCTGCTGTCCGGTGTGGGTCACGTCGATGGTCGGGGGAATGAGCCCGATCGAACCGGTCGACGTGGTCATGCCCAGTCCGCATCCGATCTGACCCGCCGGGCCCTTCTCGAGAGCCGCACCGTACATGTAGAAGGCTCGCCGGCCCATGGCCACACCGACGTAGACGTTCTCGGACACAGCGGAGTCCATGAACCCCTGCGGGGCGATGATCGGCACGTCCTCGACGACCACGCCGTGGACTCCGCCGAAGTGATCCACGTGGGCATGGGTGTAGACGACGCCGGTGACCCTCCGGTCGCCGCGGTGACGCCGGTAGAGGGCCAAGGCAGCCGCAGCGGTCTCCTTCGAGATGAGCGGGTCGATCACCAGCACGCCGGTATCGCCTTCCACCAGGGTCATGTTGGACAGGTCCAGTCCCCTGACCTGATAGATGCCATCGGCAACCTCGTAGAGCCCCTGCCGTGCCACCAGTTGCCCCTGGCGCCACAGACTGGGATGTGCGGTGGACGGGCACTCCCCGGCAAGGAAGGCGTAGGCGTCGTTGTCCCACACGACGCGCCCGTCAGCAGCTGTGACGATGCCAGGCTGCAGGCCGGCAACCCATCCCCGATCGGCATCTTCGAAATCGGTGCGGTCTTCGAACGGCATTGTGGTCATGGTCGGCATCATCCCAGACCGGCTCAAGGCCCGCAGCGCTGGGGTCGATGTACCAGACAATGGAGGTATCTGGTCAGAAGGAGCGCATTCGCTATCGGGGGCACGACCGGCTGGTCCGGGTCGCCGCGCTGGCCGCGCTGGCATGGGGAGGCGTGTACCTGGGGTGGCGGCTGACCGACACCTGGCAGGGATCACAGCCGGTGATGTTCGTCATCCTCTACGCGTGCGAGCTGTTCGGATGGACCATGTTGGCCACCTTCGCCTTTTTGGCCTGGCGGATTCCGGTACGGGAACGCCCGGCGATCGGATGGCGCCCGACGGTCGACGTCTTCGTGTGCACGTACGACGAGGGACTGGACGTCCTCGGCGCCACCCTGGTCGGCTGCGATCGCATCACCTATCCCCACACCACGTATGTCTTGGACGACGGTCGCCGGCCCGAGGTCCACCGGCTGGCCTCACGATTCGGTGCGCTCTACCTGACCCGACCCACCAATCTCGATGCCAAAGCGGGCAACATCAACAACGCACTCCGATACACCCACGGGCAGCTACTGCTGGTCCTCGACGCCGACCACGTTCCGCAACCGGACATCCTCGACGCCACCGTCGGCTACTTCGATGACCCGTCGGTCGCACTGGTGCAGACCCCTCATGATTTCGGGAACCACGATTCCTTCCAGCATTTCGATACCGGCCGACATGACCAGAGCATGTTCTTCGAGGTGATCATGCCGGGCAAGGACCGCCATGACGCGGCGTTCTGGTGCGGATCGGCAGCGGTGATCCTCCGCCATGCGCTGGAAGGCATCGGCGGGATCGCCACCGAAACGGTGGCGGAGGACTTCCACACCACCATCAGACTGCACAGCCAGGGATGGCACACCCGCTACCACGACGAAACCCTTGTCCAAGGTCTGGCTCCTCACGACCTGGCTTCGTTCCTCCTGCAGCGCGACCGATGGGCGAGGGGGAACCTGGCGGTGCTGCGGACCCCGGAGAACCCCATCATCGTCCCGAGGCTCACCCTCAAGCAGCGGGCAAGCTACGCGTCCTCGCTGCTGGCGTACTTCGTGCCCCTGCAGCGGCTGGCCATGGTGGGTGTGCTCCTCGCAATGCTGCTGGGCGGGTTCCTCCCCGTGCATGCCGCTATCTGGAAGTTCGCCGTGTTCTGGCTGCCGTGGATGGCGCTGGAACTGGCGGCCTCGACAGCATTGTGCCGAGGACAGGCCAGTTTGTGGGACGACTCGTACACGATGCTCTTGACCACCGAGATCTTCGCCCGCGCCGCGTTCGTGCTCATCCACCCGTTCCGCACTTCGTTCAAGGTGACCCCGAAGGACGGCGTCGACGTCGGTGGATGGCCTGCAGCGAGGCAGCTGCGGCTCGTGCTGGCGATGGCCGGACTTCTGGTGGCGGCTGCAGTGCTTCGTTCCCTCGCCCTGGCCGGGGTTGTTCCGCTACCACCGCTGGGAGGGTTCGCCGTGGCGGTGGGGCTGTTCTTCGCGGCATGGGAGCTGCTGCTCGTCTCCGCTGCACTCTGGAGGGTGACCCGTCGTCATCAGGTGCGTCACCACTACCGGGTGTCCGTTGAAGTTGCCGGTGTGATCGATAGATCCGTGGTGCGGGTGATCGATCTGACCGCGGGAGGTGCCGGGGTGATCGGCCCCCATCCGATCGAGGTGGGTGCCGAGGTCGACCTCCACCTCGATCTGCCCACCGTCGACGGGGAGATCCATACGGTGCGGGTGACATTGACCGTTTGCTCGTGCAGGCGCGACCCAGACCTCGGGTGGCGGATCGGCGGCACGCTGGTACCACAGACGCCGTGGGACGGCGAGGTCCTGATCGAGCACTGCCACGTGGTGAGCTCTCGTACCAGGCTCACCGAAGAAGGTCGCTTGGTGCCCGGCGAGCCGGCCGGCATCGAACGGGTGGAGGCAGGCGTGTCCCGGCAGGGGTCGTCGTCCGCCGTCGGCTGACGTGGCGCGGGTCGGGGGAATGGCGTTCGAGCCCGGGTGGGGATGCCGTCAGGAAGGTTGGCTCCAATCAGGGTGGAGATCGTGGGTCAGGGCAAGCTTCTGAGCCCGAACGGTCTGGCCGTTCTCGAAGTCATCGGGGTGATCGACCAACCAGGCGATCGCCGCCGCGGGTACCGAGGGCGGCGCTCCGGAGTAGTGACCGACCAACCCCAGTGCCCCAGCGTTGACCTGCTGGCGCTCGGTCTCGACATAGCCGGGATCCACGTTGTAGGCCCGCACGCCCCTCTCCCCGAGCTCGACGGCCAACAGGGGGGCGAACCGATGGAAGGCGGCCTTGGAGGCGGCATATCCCAGGCCCCAGCCGCCCTGGCCGATCGGGCCGGGAGGGTCGGCGGTAGCCGTGTGCGACGTCAGGTCCACGATGATCCCGCCACCCCGCTCGAGCATGCCCGGGAGCACCGCCTGTATGAGGATCAACGGGGCGACCACATTGGCCGCCAACTTCGCCTCCATCTGTCCCACGGTCAGCTCCAGCACCGGAACCATGCTGCCCGGTCCGATGTCCACCGCGTTGTTGACCAAGAGGTCCACACCGCCCCATTCGGCGATCACCTCGCCAACCGCGTCGACCAGTGCAGGCCGGTCGTGCAGGTCGGCCACCAGCTCAAGGGCTGCTCTCCCTGACCCACGCACCAACGCCGCGGTCTCCTCGAGGCTGCCGGGTAGGGTCCGCCCCGCACCGGTGTCCGAGTCGTCGCGTCCCTGACCTGCCCGACGGGTTCGCCCGGTGACCGCCACGTCCCAACCGCTACCGGCGAGCGCCAGTGCCGTCGCCTTGCCGATCCCACGGGTCGCCCCGGTGACCATGGCCCGTCTCTGTGATCGTCCGCCCGACATCGGCCACTGTCTACCAGGGGAGCGGGCTGCTCGAACGTCGATCAGGGACCAATGGCCCTAGCGGCCACCGGGTACCCCGTTCACTCTGGAACGATGCGCTACGGGTCGGCGTCTGTGGGGTTCCACGGTTCGCGAGCGTCATGCCGCCGCCCTTGGACTCGTGTATGACATGACCCAGCACCGCATGTGAACCACTGGAAGATGGCGAAAGGAAGCGCTGCGATGAGAATGCTTCGAACCACTGTGCAGGATGGGACGAGAGGCCGGCTCCACCGACAGGCTCGCCGGCTGATCGCCGTCCTAGGCGCTGCGTTGATCCTCGGGCCGTTCGCTGCCTCTGGTCCACTGTCGTCGGCGGCAGGAGCTGCGCCGATACCTCCAGCAGCTCACCCGGCTCTCCTTCCTGTGCAACCGCGGGTCCTGCCCCCGGCCGCAGTGACCTTTACCGTCGACACCACGACGGACACCCACGATGCCACCCCGGGGAACGGGTCCTGTAGCGACGCCGTAGGGAAGTGCTCCCTTCGAGCTGCGCTCGAGGAGGCCAACGCCTTGAACCAGGCCATTGCGGTGGTTGTACCCGCCGGCACGTACGCGCTCACGATCGGGTCGTTGTCGATCACCGATAGCGCCGGCCTACAGATCACCGGCGCCGGAATGGGGACGACCGTGGTCGATGCCTCTGCGCTGACCGATCGGGCACTGCTCGTACAGCAGGTCACACCGCCGTCTGCCGGAGTGCTCGTCGGGTTGGCCGGGTTGACCGTCACCAAAGGCACCGCACCTGCCGCTGGCACGGGACCCGGGCTAGGTGGCGGGATCTTTGTCGGTGACCCCAACGACACCATCGAACTCGACGGCGTCACCGTTTCGACCAACAGTGCCACACTCGCCGGTGGGGGCATCTGGAGCAATGGTCAGACGTGGATCACCGGGTCGACCGTCGTCGGCAACCACAGCGCGGCCGGCGGCGGCTTCTATGTCGAACGGGGCGAGGCCCGTATCGAGACGTCGGCGATCTCGGGGAACACCGCCAGCGCGGTCGGTGCCGGCGGTGTCAACGTCAGTGGAGCGCTGTCCATCGACAAGTCCGATATTAGCGGGAACTCCATCTCCGTGCCGACCGACAGCACAGGGAGCGGTGCTGGGATCTACGCAGCAGAGATGACCGTCGTCACCGATTCGACCATCTCCTCCAACACCATTCAGCCGGCACTGTCGGCCACAGGTGTCACTGCCTTCGGTGCGGGGATCGACGATGCCTTCGGACTCTCAGTGACCGGAACCACCTTCACGGGCAACGTCGTCGATGGTGATACGAGCTCCCAGGGAGGTGCGATCTATGGCGACGCCGGGCTGAATGTCGAGGGCGACACCTTCAACGGCAATCAGGCGCTCTCCACCTCTGGCGGGGTCGGCCCGAGAGGAGGAGCCATCTATGCCAACTCCGGCAGTCTGCTGGTTGACACGTCCACCTTCTCATTGAACAGTGCCCACGGCTCGATTGCCCACAACTCGTCCGGTGGCGCCATCTACGACGATGTCGCTGCCATCACCAAGCACTCGTCATTCGTCGGCAATCAGGCGATCGAGGGGGTGGGGGGCGCCATATCAGGCCAGTATCCGGGCGCGATCCTCGACGGTGACTCCTTCACGTCGAACGCCGCTACCGGCGCGCCGAGCGGTCCCACCGGCGTCAGTCCCGGGTTCGGCGGGGCCTACTTCGGCGCCGACACGTTCACCATGACACGGAGCACCGTGGCGTCCAACCACGCCGAATTTGCCGGCGGGGGCCTCTACTCGAACTCGACGTCCATCCTCAACTGGTCGACGGTGACCGGAAACACCGCGGTCCAAGGGGCCGGGATCTATGGCTACTGGACCCAGCAGGCCACCGGATTGGCGATCACCGACAACGTTGCCAGTGGTGTCGGAAACGTGGGGGGTGGCATCCTGATCGTCGGATCTCAGGGGAGCACCCAGACCCACCGCATCGACTTCAGATCCGTGACGATCGCCGGCAATGTGTCGGACAACGGGGCCGGCATTGCAGACCAGGGAGGCCCAAGCCTGGCCGGAGGTGGCACGATCCGGAACAGCACCGTTGCCGGTAACGTCACCTCGACCGGAGCCGAGCAGGACTGCTCGATCACCGGAGCGCCGGTACCGTTCCCCGTGGCCTCAGCCGGGGGCAACACGACTGGTGATTCCACGTGTGGGTTCACCACATCGACGGACCGCCAGGGTGCCTCGGCCCAGGGGTACTGGATGGCCGCCTCCGACGGAGGCGTGTTCTCCTTCAACACCGGATTCTTCGGCTCCATGGGGGGTCAAACCCTCAACAAGCCGGTGGTCGGCACGGCGCACACCTCGGGGAACCAAGGGTACTGGCTGAGTGCTTCCGACGGGGGCATCTTCTCCTTTGGCGACGCCACCTTCTTCGGTTCGATGGGCGGCACGCCGATCAACAAGCCGGTGGTGGGGATCGCCGCCACTCCCGATGGCCAGGGCTACTGGGAGGTG
>JADGOF010000132.1 GCA_017883105.1 Acidimicrobiales bacterium | reverse complement strand
GCCGCGTGCCGTGTTGATGATGCGCAGACCGGGCTTGGCCTTGGCCAGCAGGTCCTTGCCGATCAGCCCGAGGGTCTCCTTGTTCTTCGGGAGATGGACAGTCACGAAGTCGGACTGCCCGATGAGGTCCTCGAGGTCCATCAGCTCGACGCCCATGTGCTTGGCACGGTCAGCCGACACGAAGGGGTCGTAGGCCACCAGTCGCATGCCGAAGGCCAGGGCCCGCTGGGCCACGAGAGCCCCGACCCGGCCCAGGCCGACCACGCCGAGGGTCTTGCCGTGCAGTTCCACGCCCTCCCACTTGGACCGCTCCCACTTCCCGGCCACGAGGGCGGCGTGGGCCTGGGGGATGTTGCGGGCCTGGGCCAGCAGCAGGGCCATGGCCTGCTCGGCGGCCGACAGGATGTTGGACTGGGGTGCGTTGACCACCATCACGCCACGCTCGGTGGCTGCGGTCACATCGACATTGTCCAACCCGATGCCGGCCCGGCCCACCACCACCAGGTCGGTCCCCGCCGCCAGCACCTCGGCGGTTACCGTGGTGGCCGAGCGGATGACCAGCGCATTGGCTCCGACTACTGCGGAGACCAGCTCCTCGGGAGACAGCCCGAGTTGCACATCGACATCGTGACCGGCGTCGGCCATCAGATCCAGACCCGGCTGTGCCAACTTCTCGGTGACCAGCACCCTACCCATGGTGTTCCTTTCGTTTGAAGACGAGTGACCTGTTACAGGTCGGAGACTGTGCGTCGAGGCGCGCCCTCACGAGGCGTCGCTGAACAGCTTGGCCAGTCGGGAGACGCCTTCGACGAGATCGTCGTCCCCCAACGCATAGGACATCCTGAAGTAGCCCGGTGCTCCGAATGCCTCACCGGGGACCACGGCCACCTTGGCCTCCTCAATGGCCAGGTCGGCCAGGTCGCTGCTCGACGTCGAGCACCGGCCACGGATGTCCCGGCCGTAGAGCCCCTCCACCGACGGATACACGTAGAAGGCGCCGTCCGGCAGATTGCAGGTGATCCCTTCGATCTCGTTGAGCATCGAGTGGATGGTCAACCGACGGCGATCGAAGGCGCGGCGCATCTCGGCCACTGCGGTGAGGTCACCCGACACGGCGGCCAGCGCCGCCCGTTGGGACACGTTGGCCACGTTGGACGTCTCGTGCGACTGGAGGTTGGTGGCGGCCACTATGACATCGGCGGGTCCGATCATCCACCCGACCCGCCAGCCGGTCATTGCGTAGGTCTTGGCCACGCCGTTCACCACGATGCAGCGGTCGGCCAGTTCGGGGACCAGCACCGGCATCGAGTGGTGTTCGGCATCCCCGTACACCAGGTGCTCGTAGATCTCGTCGGTCAGCACCCAGAGGCCGTGGTCCGCGGCCCATCTCCCGATGGTCTCGATCTCCTCACGCGGGTACACCGCGCCGGTCGGGTTGGACGGGGAGACGAACAGCAGCACCTTGGTGCGGGGACCCACGGCGGCATCGAGCTGTTCGACGGTGACCCGGAAGCCACAGGCCGCATCGGTGGCGATGACCACAGGAACGCCGCCGGCCAAGGCAATCGACTCGGGATAGGTAGTCCAGTAGGGGGCCAGCACCAGCACCTCGTCGCCAGGGTCGCACAGCACGGCGAACGAGTTGGCGATGGCCTGCTTGCCACCGTTGGTCACCAAAATCTGCGAGGCGGCCACCTCCAGTCCGGAGTCCCGCTTGGTCTTAACGGCCAGGGCCTCCCGCAGCTCAGGGAGCCCGGCGGTGGGGGTGTACTTGTGGGAGCGGGGATCGCGACAGGCTTCGACGGCCGCATCCACGATGTGTCCGGGCGTGGGAAAGTCGGGCTCACCGGCGCCGAAGCCGATCACGTATTCTCCCTGGGCCTGCAGGGCCTTGGCCTTGGCGTCGACGGCCAGGGTGGCCGATGGGGAGACCGCGGCGATGCGGGCAGAGATCCGGCGATCGCTCATGGCACCGGGACGTGCAGGCGGCAACCGGCACAGGAGCCGGTTTCTGTCATGTGGGCCATGGTGCCATGATTCCATACGTGACCGACACCCCTGACATCGCCATTCCTGCCAACCTCCTCCCCCGCGACGGACGATTCGGATCGGGACCGTCGAAGGTCCGCCCCGAGGCCGTCGCAGCATTGGCCGACGCTGCGAACACCTACCTCGGCACCAGCCATCGCCAGAAGACCGTCAAGTCGGTGGTGGGCAGCCTGCGGGAGGGCCTGTCCCAGCTCTTCTCACTGCCCGACGGCTACGAGGTGGCCCTGGGCAACGGCGGCACGACCTGTTTCTGGGATGCGGCCACCTTCGGACTCATCGAACGGAAGAGCCAGCACCTGAACTTCGGTGAATTCTCATCGAAGTTCGCCACTGCCGCAGCCGACGCCCCCCATCTCGACCAACCCGAGGTCATCGCCTCCGAGGTGGGGACCCACCCGGTGCCCGTGGCCCGGGAGGACGTCGACCTCTACGCCCTCACCCACAACGAGACCTCCACAGGGGTGATGATGCCCATCGCCCGTCCGGACGGCGCGGTGCTGCCGGCGGACGGAGGCGGGCTGGTGGCGGTGGACGCCACGTCCGGGGCGGGGGGCCTGCGGGTGGATCCCGAACAGTTCGACGCCTACTACTTCGCACCGCAAAAGTCCTTCGCGTCCGACGGTGGCCTGTGGTTCGCCCTCCTCTCCCCCGCCGCCCAAGACCGTATCGCCGCCATCACCGCCACCAGGCGCTGGGTGCCGGCATCGATGGACCTGACCATCGCCCTCGACAACTCCAAGCTCAACCAGACCTACAACACGCCGGCCCTGGCCACCATCTTCCTCATGGAGAACCAGGTGGCCTGGTTCAACGACAACGGCGGCATGGAGTTCTCCGCCGGCCGGTGCGACGCGTCGTCGGAGACCCTCTACACCTGGGCGGACAATTCCGACTTCGCCACGCCGTTCGTCACCAGGGTGCAGGACCGCAGCCGTGTGGTGGGCACCATCGACTTCGACGACTCGATCGATGCGGCCACCGTGGCCGCCATCCTGCGGGCCAACGGGATCGTGGACACCGAGCCTTACCGCAAGCTGGGTCGCAACCAGCTGAGGATCGCCATGTTCCCGGCGGTCGACCCCGAAGACGTCGCCTCGCTGTGCGCCTGCATCAACTACGTGGTCGGGGCCATCGCCCCCTGATCCGCCCACCGTCAGCTGCTGTCGGTCGGCTCGCCGTCGACCACCCATCGGGTACGGAGGTCCTCCAGCCAGTCGGGGAAGTCGATCGGTGGATCGGGCAGAGGCTCCGCTCCCCGTTGCCGGAGGGCCTCGAGAAAGGCACCGGGGTCGTCCCCCCACGATCGCGGATCGCCCATCATCACTTCGAGCAGCACGGTTCCCTCGGGGCCGGCAACGAACGGACCGAAGGCCGTGCCCAGGGGAAGCTCCACGTGGGTGCCGGACGGGCAGTGCCGGCCACCACACCACATCTCCCCGCTGATCACGAAGATGACATGGGGGCTGTAGTGGCCATGGCGCCGGATGACCATGCCCGGGTCCCACCTGGCATAGAGGGAGAGGTACGGGGGATCGGCCGAGAAGGCCAGCCACTTCTCCCACACCGAGGACGTCGAGCCGTCGGCGTTGCGGATGCTCTTGACCTGCTGCCAGGGCACCTCCGGATCATCGAGATGCCGGAAGGTGGGTTCGAACCCGGGCACCTTCACCTCCTCGACCTCGGCATCCTCAGCCACTGTGCACTCCCCCGATCCGGCGATGCGGCCGACCCCCGGGAGCGGAGGCCGGCCGGTAGTGGTCAGCCTCCGGAAATGTCCTGGATCTTCTGCTTGCCCGCCGTCACGAAAGGCATCATGTCGCGGAGCTCGGCGCCCACCTTCTCGATCGGATGGTCGAATCCGGCCTGGCGGAGCGCCTTGTAGTTGGGACGACCGTTGGCATTCTCCGCCACCCACTCCTTGGCGAAGGTACCGTCCTGGATCTCACCCAGGATGCGGCGCATCTCCTCACGCACCGCCTGATTGATGACCCGCGGACCCCGGGTCAGGTCGCCGTACTCGGCGGTGTCCGAAATGGAGAACCGCATACCGCTGATGCCCTGCTCGTACATCAGGTCGACGATCAGCTTGAGCTCGTGCAGGCACTCGAAGTAGGCCGACTCGGGCTGGTAACCGGCATCGACCAGCGTCTCGTACCCGGCCTGCACCAGCGCGGTCATCCCGCCGCAGAGGACCACCTGCTCACCGAACAGGTCGGTCTCGGTCTCCTCCGCGAAGGTGGTGTCCAGCACACCGGCACGGGTGGCCCCGATGGCGTGGGCATAGGCGAGCGCCAGATCGTGGGCCTTGCCCGACGGATCGGCCGACACCGCCACCAGGGATGGCACCCCGCCCCCCTCCGTGTAGGTCCGGCGGACCAGGTGACCGGGGCCCTTGGGGGCCACCATGGCCACGTCCACGTCGGCCGGCGGGTTGATCAGGCCGAACCGGATGTTGAATCCATGGGCGAAGAAGAGGGCGTCGCCGGCGTTGAGGTGGGGAGCGATCTCCGCCTCATACACGGCAGCCTGCTCCGTGTCGGGCAGGAGGATCATGATCACGTCGGCCTCGGCTGTGGCATCGGCCACCGACAGCACCCGGAGCCCGGCTTCTTCCGCCTTCTGCCTTGAGGACGAGCCTTCTCGCAGCCCGACCCGGACATCGACGCCCGACTCCGACAGGTTCAGCGCGTGGGCATGACCCTGGGAGCCGTAGCCGATGACGGCCACCTTCCGATTGCCGATGAGACTCGCGTCAGCATCCTTCTCGTAGTACAGCGTGGCCATTGTGCTCAACCTGCCTTCTCTGTGTTGTGTGCGTTCATGGAGCGCGGGTGCGCTGTATCGGCTCGGTCAAGCATAGGCAACGCCACCCGACCGGTCCGCTGCATCTCGACGATCCCGTAGCTGCGGATGAGATCCTCGAAGTCGTCCAGTTTGGTCGGTGCGCCGGCCAGCATCACGGTCAGCCGGTCGAGGCCGACATCGACGATCTTGCCCTCGAACACCCCGACCAGTTGGATCACCTGGCCGCGCTGATCGGGACCGGCCTCCACCGTGGCCAGCAGCAACTCACGCTCGCGCGAGTGGGCCGGGTCCAGTTCGGTGATCGACACCACCGGTATGAGCTTGTCGAGCTGTTTGATGATCTGCTCCAGCGGCGACGATTCGACATCCACCACGATGGTGATCCGGCTGAAGCGCTCATTGTCCGACGGGGCGACGGCCAGGCTGAAGATGTTGTACCCGCGCCGGGAGAACAGACTGGCCACCCGGGCCAGCACGCCCGACTTGTTCTCCACCAGCACGGTGAGGGTGTGGTGTCGCTTGTCGGCTCCGTAGACGCTCATCAGCGGTCACCTCCGGTCAGGGACGGGTCGACCACGATGTCGTCGTTGGACGCGCCGGCGGCCACCATGGGGAAGACCTTCTCGAAGGCGTCAGTGCGAAAGTCGATGACCACCGGCCGGTCGTCGATGTCGTTGGCCTTGTCGATGGCCGGGCCGACCTCCTCGGTCGATTCGACCCGGATACCCACACACCCCATCGACTCGGCCCAGCCCACGTAGTCGGGCAGGTCGGGCGACAGGTAGACCTCGGAGTAACGCTCCTCGTAGAACATCTCCTGCCACTGGCGCACCATGCCCAAATAGGCGTTGTTGAGAATGGCGATCTTGACGGGGATCCGTTCCGAACTGGCCGTGACCAACTCTTGGGCGGTCATCTGGAAGCACCCGTCGCCGTCCACCGCCCACACCATCTTGTCCGGCCGGCCGACCTTGGCCCCGATGGCCGCCGGCACCGCGAACCCCATCGTCCCCAGTCCACCCGAGTTGACCCAGGTGTAGGGGTGGTCGAACTGCCACCACTGCGATGCGAACATCTGATGCTGCCCCACCCCGGAGGCGACGATGGTGTCGTCCGGGGTGGCGTCGCGGAGGGCCTCCAGGACGAACTGGGGCTTCAGTGCCCCCGAGCCAGGCTGCTGGTCGTAGACCAGCGGGAACCGCTGCTGCCAGTCGCTCAGCCGGGCCCGCCACGGGGTGAGCCGCTCGCGGGGGAAGGTCGCGGCCACAGAGCCGACCGCGGCCGGGGCCCCCGGCACCGCGTCGGACGGGGCGCCGCCGGATCCGCCCCGGGTAGCCTCCGAGTGGGGAAGTCCCAGGGCGGTGAGGGCAGTGAGCATCTCGTCAATGACCAGTCGGCAGTCGCCGGCAATGGCCACGTCGGCCAGGCGGACCTTGTTGTGCTCGGCGGGATCGATGTCGACATGGATGATCTTCGCCTCGGGGGCGAAGGCGTCCACCCGTCCGGTCACCCGGTCGTCGAAACGGCTGCCGAGGGCGATCAGCAGATCCGACCGCTGCATGGCGGTGACCGCCGTGTAGTTCCCGTGCATGCCCGGCATCCCCAGGCACAGGGGATGGGAG
>JADGOF010000131.1 GCA_017883105.1 Acidimicrobiales bacterium | reverse complement strand
AGGGCCGACCGTGGCGGAACAAGCCACTGAGCGAATGACCGTATCGGCCTCGCCGGAGCGCTGCTTCGCGGTCAGTGCTGACATCGGCGCCTACCCCCTTTGGGCTGCGGACATCAAGGAAGTCACCATCGACGAACGCGATGACCAGGGCCGGCCCCGCCTGGTCACCTTCCGGGCCGCGGCGTTCGGCCGCAGCACCAACTACACGCTCGCCTACGACTACAGCGGGGCCCCCGATGTGCTGGCCTGGGTGCAGACCCGGGGAGACATCACCGCCAAGCTGGATGGGCGGTACGTCTTCACGCCGGCTGGTGACGGCGGCACCGAGGTGACGTACCACCTCGAGGTCGAGATGAAGGTGCCTCTGCCGGGCTTCATCAAGATGCGGGCCCAGAGCCGGATCATGTCGATCGCCCTCCGCGACCTGAAGGCCCGGGCCGAATCGACGGCGTGAACGGCACCGGCAACCCGGTCGCCCCCCCGGTGCCCGGGGGTCGGCGGTGAAGATCGGGATCACCCTTCCCCAGTTCGAGGACGAGGCAGACACCGCCATCGAGGCGGCCCGTCGGGCAGAGTCGTTGGGCATCGACGGCGTGTTCTGCTTCGACCACCTGTGGCCGATGGGCCAACCGGGCCGCCCGGCACTCTCGTCGGCCCCTCTCCTTGGAGCCTTGGCCGCCTCCACCTCGACAATCGCCATCGGCACACTGGTGGCCCGAATCGGGTTGCTCCCCGATGCCGTGCTGCTCGCCGTGCTGAGCACTCTGGACCGTCTCAGTGACGGTAGGTTCATCGCCGGCATCGGGACAGGTGACGGTAAGAGCCGCCGGGAGAACGAGGCGTACGGCATCCCCGTCGACGACGCCGGTCTCCGCCGGGAGCACCTTGCCGCGGTGGCCACGGCCGCCGTGCAGCGGGGCATCCCGGTGTGGGTGGGGGGCGGACAACCCAAGACGGTCGCACTGGCCCGCACGGCCGGCACCGCGGTCAACCTGTGGGAAGGCGACGCAGTGCAGGTCGCCGAGCTGGCGGCGACGGGCATGGAGGTGACCTGGGGGGGGCCGGTCGAAGGTGCCGCCCCCGGGGTCACGGCGCGACTCCTCGAGTTGGCCGGGGCCGGGGCCACCTGGGCGGTGTGCGCCTGGCCGGCGTCACTCGAGACGATCGCCGAAGCCGCCGATGAGCTGCGCCGGCTCACCGCCTCGCCGGGCCCCTGACGCGCCCGGTCCTTGGCGAGGGGACCGGCGGTCGGCGCAAGGACCATCCCCATGTGTCCCGGGGGGACGGACGACGGCGGTACCCTTTGTCATGGAGTTTCGCCGGATCAACGGACTGCCGCCGTATGTCTTCGCCACCATCAACGACCTGAAGGCCGACGCCCGCCGCAACGGGCGGGACGTCATCGACCTGGGATTCGGCAATCCCGACCTCCCCTCGCCCGATGTGGCCGTCGAGAAGCTGGGTGAGTCCGCCCATAATCCCCGCAACCACCGCTACTCGGCGAGCCGGGGCATCCCGAAGATCCGACAGGCCATCGCCGACCTCTACCTGCGCAAGTTCGAGGTCGAGCTCGATCCGGACACCGAAGTGGTGACCACCATCGGCGCCAAGGAGGGCCTGTCTCACCTCATGTGGGTGCTGGTGGGCCCGGGCGACACCGCCCTGGTGCCCTCACCGTCCTACCCCATCCACATCTACGCACCGCTGTTTGCCGGTGCCGACGTCCGCCATGTCCGCCTCGACGCCCCGGGCGCGACCACCAGCGGCAGCCCGGGCGAGGCCTTCTTCGACAACCTGATGGAGGCGTGGGAGTCGGCGTGGCCCAAGCCCCGGGTGGTGGTGCTCTCCTTCCCTCACAATCCGACCACCGAGTGCGTCGATCTCGACTGGATGACCCGCATCGTCGAGTTCGCCCGCGAGCACGAGATCGTGCTGGTCCACGACTTCGCCTACGCGGACATCGCCTTCGACGGGTACACCCCGCCCTCCATCCTCCAGGTGCCCGGGGCCAAGGACGTGGCCGTCGAGCTGTACACCATGACCAAGTCCTTCTCCATGGCCGGGTGGAGAGTCGGCTTCCTGTTGGGGAACGCCGAGATCGTCCAGGCCCTGACCAAGCTCAAAAGCTACCTCGACTACGGCACGTTCCAACCCATCCAGATCGCCGCCATCGTGGCCATGAACGAAGCCCCCGACTACCCCAAACTGATCAACGAGACCTATCAGGCCCGCCGGGACGCCCTGTGCGACGGATTGAACCGCATCGGGTGGGAGATCACCCCGCCCCGGGGCACCATGTTCGTGTGGGCCCCGATCCCCGAGCCGTACAAGGACATGGGGTCGCTCGAGTTCGCCAAGTTCCTGGTGAAAGAGGCCGACGTGGCCACCTCCCCGGGGGTGGGATTCGGCCCGGGTGGCGACGGCCATGTCCGGTTCGCCCTCATCGAGAACGAGCAGCGCATCGGCCAGGGTGTGCGCAGCCTGCGCAAGGCCTTGCCCCGCCTGCGGTAGGCGGTCAGGGGAGTCCGGCGCCACCCACGTCGACCCTGGCCTGTTCGATCTTCCCGGCAGTCTGTCCGCTGATCACCGATTCGGTACTGGTCGGCGCAGTCATCACGTACAGGGTCCGGCCGTCGGCTCCGCCGAGCATGCAGGCGAAGCTGTTCTGCGAGGTGACCACCCGGTCGACGACCACACCACCTTCGGCGATCAGCAGGCACTCGGGGGCGACGGCATTGGCCACCCACACCCGGCCATCGGCGTCGAGGCAGATCCCGTCCGGTGCACACCACGGGAGCGGGGCCCACTCTCGGCGCCCGCTCAACGTCCCGTCGTCCGCCCGATCGAAGGCGGTGAGCCGCCCCCGCAGGGTCTCGGCCACGATGAACGTGCCCCCGTCGGGGGTGATGACCATCCCGTTGGGGAAGGAGAGATCGTCGGCGGCCACGTGCGCCGACCCGTCCGGGTCCACCCGGATCAGTGAGGTCGTGGGTGCACCGGGAGGCTCGAACAGCGCCGCCTCGCCCCGCTCCTCGATGAACCCGTCGAGATCGAACCCGAAGTTCCCTGCATAGGCCCGCCCTTCCCGGTCGACCACCATGTCGTTGCCGTAGAAGGTGGCGGTGGGGTTGAGGTCCCCGTGCTCGACCAGGCGACCGTCGGTCTCGTGGCGGAGGATGGTTCGGTCCTTGCGGCACACCACCAGCAACCGGCCGTCCGGGAGCCAACCCAGGCCGGCGGGCTCGCCCGGCACCTCCAGCTCGAGGCGGACGTCGCCGAGCTCACCAGCCGAGCAGACGGATTCGTTGTAGAAGTCCGCGTACCAGAGGCGCTCGTCGCGCCACCGTGGGCACTCGCCGAATCGGATCCCTTCGATGAAGGGTCGGGCCTGCGACGCGGTGGTGCCGGTCATGCGATCCTTCGGGTCAGGGCCGATGCTTCGGTGGCGACGTAGCCCTGCCGGCAGAAGGCGATGGCGGCTTGGGCGACCCGATCGGGATCCTCCCCCTGTTCGAGCACCAACACCCGGGCCAGGTGGGCGGTCACCCCGAGGATGGCCATGGTCAGGACTACGGGGTCCTCGCCCCGGAGCAGTCCGGCGGTGATACCCGCACTGACGTGGGGCAGGGCGTCGGCCACTGTCTGGTGCTCGCTCTGGCGGATGATCGGGGCGAAGCGCTCCTCGGTCCTCGCCAACTCCATCAGGATGTAGAGGTGGCGGTTTTCGGACAGCCACCGCAGTGAGGCCCGGATGCCCTGTTCGATGCGCCGGCCCGGGTCGTGCTCCCCGGCGATGGCCTCTCGCTGAGCCTGGCGCATGGTGTGGAGGGCATCGACCAAGATGGCGCTCAGCAGCTCATCCTTGGAACCGAAGTACCAGTAGAAGACCCCTTTGCCCACGCCCAGACCATCGACGATGCTGGTGACCGACGTGGTGTGGTACCCGTCGGCGGCGAAGGTCCGGGCCGCGTAGTCCATCAGATCCCGCCGTCGTCGTGCGCCTTTTGGTGTGAGCCGACGGTCCATGGTGGTCCAGACGCTACGGGGGACTCCCGATCGGGTCAATCAGCGCCCGTTCGGGGCGATGACCTCGGCGGCCCCAAAGGATGCCCGCATCTGGGATGCGGACGAGGAGAACAGTGCCCGTTTGGGCAGGCCCAGCGATCGCAGCTCGTCGGCCATCGGGTGGTGTCCGAGCACGAGGGTGGCACCGCCGGGCCGACCGGACGTACCTTCGGACGAGGTGGTCCAAGGGGTGCGTCGGAGGATCCCGTCGCCGAAGGAGTAGCTCGGGGGCGCCTGGGAGGGAAGGCGCATGCGGCCACCGGTGGCGATGGTCAGGGTCAGCACGTGGACACCGTCGTCGACCAGGCGGACCGTGGTACCCGAACCTGCCCGGTGGTCGCCGACCGACGGCTCGTCGATGTCGATGGAGGTGACCCACTTGGGAAAGCCCCAGATGTCCCGGCCGGCGGCACAGGAGAACTCCTGGTCGACCGGGAGGCGGTGGATGTAGACGCCGATCGCCCCTGTGGCGAACTCCCTGGCCCGTTGGGTGGCGGAGGGCCGGGACGGCGCGTCGTTGGGGCGGACCACGAAGCTGACCGCCACCTCGTGGTAGGGGTCGAGATCGGTGTCGTCGTAGCGGCATACGGCCAGCGCCATCAAGGCCTTGCCGGGCAGCGGACCGGTCACCTCGAGGCCGGTGGGGTCGACCAGGCGCTGGGCGGCGGCGGTCGGAACCAGGTACTGGACGTTCCACTGGGCGGCCCGGCGCACCTCGACGGGGATGCCCACAGCCCGTCCGAGGACGGTGCACGAGCGGGAGTCGCCGAACCCGTCTGTGGCCTGGGAATCGTCGGGCTCGGGACCGGCGGCGGACTGTCGGATGACCATGGAGTGCAGTACATCACACGCGGGGATACCGTTGCCCTGTGGCCTACTGGATCTTCAAGGCGGTACTAAGCCCGGTGTTCTACCTGCTGTGGCGCGTCCGCGTGGAGGGGCGGGAGAACGTCCCAGCCCACGGCCCCGCCGTGCTGGCCGCCAACCACCAGTCGTTCTGTGACTCGTTCTTCCTGCCCCTGGTCCTCCGGCGCCGGGTCACCTACGTGGCCAAGGCCGAGTACTTCGACCACTGGAAGACGGCGTGGTTCTTCCGCTCCGCCGGGCAGATCCCCATCCGACGGGACGGGGGTGACACCTCGCTACGGGCCCTCGACACGGCGACCGAAGTCCTCAACTCCGGTCATCTGCTGGCCATTTACCCCGAAGGCACCCGGGCCCCCGATCCCCGTCTCCACAAGGGGCATACCGGTGTGGCCCGCCTCTCCCTGGCCTGCGACGTGCCCATCATCCCGGTGGGCATCATCGGCACCCGGGCGGTCCAACCCCCCGGGCGGAACATGATGCGGCCGTTCCGCGCGGTCACCATCCGCTTCGGGCCTCCGGTGAGCTACCTGCGCAACGGGGAGCGGGTCACCACCGGGCGGTGCGGCGGCCCGGTATGCGGCCCCGAGAAGGACGAACTCCGCGGAATCACCGACACCCTGATGTCCGAGATCGGACGGCTGTCGGGCCAGGAGTACGTCGACCACTACGCCAAACGGACCCGCGCCGGCGTGTCGGGGGAGCCCACCGGGACCGAGTCGCCAACCGCTCGCTGACCCAGCGGCGGAAGATGACCGCCATCGGTGGGACAGATGTCGTAACCCATCGGAAACAGTCCGTACACAGTCAACGCGTAGCGTGAACGCGTGCTCAACTATCTGATCCGGGTGCAGCTCCCCGATCGACCCGGCGCCCTCGGCGCCGTGGCCAGCCGCATCGGCTCCGTCGGCGGAGATGTGATCTCTTTCGAGATACTCCAGCGCGACAACGGGGTAGTGGTCGACGAATTGGGTGTCGGCCTGCCCGGTGAGAGTCTGATCGACCTCCTCCGTGAGGAGATCCTCGAGGTGGACGGGGTATCCATCGAGTCGATCCGCCTGGTGAGGGGCGCCCTGCCCGACCGCGACAGCGAGTTGCTCGACGTGGCCACCGAACTGTTCAAGCAGACCTCGGCGACCGGGCTGCTCGAACATCTGACCATCCGAGTGCGACGGAGCCTGGCCGCCGTCTTCGTCGCCGTGATGGATACCGACACTTCCGACGTGGTGGCCTCCGCCGGCGACATGCCCAGCGCCGAGCAGCTGGTGGTGATGTCCCGCTGGGCGGTGGAGCCGTTGCCGGCCACCGTCGGATCCGGCCACCCCTTGCCCGGGGCGGCGGACAGCTCCACGGCTCCTGACAGTCCCCCGGTGGCCACGGCCGACATGGTCCAGGCCGGCCTGGTACTCATCGTCGGTCGCGCCGAGCCGGTGCTCCGGGCTCGTGAGCGCCAGTGGATCTCGATCATGGCCGAGCTGGCCGACCACGGGTGGCGGGCCTTCGTCTAGGAGGCTGCTGAAGTAGCTCACCAACCCTGGCGCACTGTCTCGTTGGGAGGGTCATTTTCGTCCTCGAAGATGCATTGCGACCCTCTGGAACGATCTCAGAG
>JADGOF010000130.1 GCA_017883105.1 Acidimicrobiales bacterium | reverse complement strand
ACCGTCCAATGCGTGGATCCGTCACTTGCGTAGGCGCCGTCGGGTCCGTCCGTAATGACGACCGTACCCGGTCCGAGGTCATGCAGGCGATCCAAGAGCCCGTGCACGTCATCATGTGGAGCCCCGGAGACCAGCGCCGCTTCTTCGCGGTTCAGGATCAGGACCTCGGTTGCCTGATAGATCCGTTTCAGCCTCTCCGGCCCTGCTTCCAATTGGTAGGTCCCCGGCTGGAACGCCAGCTTGGAACCCGGATGCTTCTCGAGCCAGTCGGCAATCTGATCGTGGTACTTCATAGCGTCCTTGCTGACGGAGCTGAAGTACAACCATCCTGGCACCTCCTTCGGCCGGAGCTCGGGCCATCGGTACTCGTAGCTCTCGTGCTTGATCAGCATCGTCCGCTCGTCCCTATACCAGAGCGCATAGTGGTAGTTGCTGGCATTGTCCGGATTGACCCGCACGAACCTCGTGTCCACCTTGTTGTCGTTCAGGGCGTGG
This sequence comes from Acidimicrobiales bacterium, assembly GCA_017883105.1. Taxonomy (GTDB): domain Bacteria; phylum Actinomycetota; class Acidimicrobiia; order Acidimicrobiales; family RAAP-2; genus Bog-756. The sequence goes on along the minus strand of JADGOF010000130.1, from coordinate 6,051 downwards.
ATCATGTCGATGCCGTGTCTGTCGCCACCCACATTGGTGACGAAACCGGTGGTCAGGCCTAGTCGTGCAAAGCTCACCGCCGCATTGCTGGCGTTGCCGACAGCCTCCATGATGTAGGCCTCCTCGAACGGAAGCTTCGTGCCGAACGGAATGGCCAGCCACTTGCCCTCGGCATCCTCGTAGACGCGGGCATCATCGTCGAACAGCCTGACGATGGCATCGGTGGTGATATCGCCGACACTGATGACATCGAATTCGTGCATGCCATTCATCATGCCTTCCTTCCCACTCCTTTCGACGCGTGCTCAGGACCCGCTACACGACTCGGCATCGCAGTCCCGGCGGATCTAGGCAAAGACCCCCAGGCCGGCCGGTTGCATCGCATCCCAGACAACCTCGCCGATGCCGAACCCCGGATCAACGAGACGTTGCCCGAATCGGGCCACGTCGGCACGGCGGAGCATGAGGGAGCGATACACACCGGCAGCGCGGATGTCGCCGACCAACTGGGCACCTACGATCGTGCCCTCTCTGAGGTAGACGGAGCGGAGGTGGTCACCCGAGTCCCACCGGAGGATGTCGTCGGGGGAGTCGATGGTCCCCATTGCGACAATGGGAACCCCCAGGTGCTTGAGGCTGTTCATGGACTCTGCACCTTCATAGGCCAGGTCTGCACCGAGCAGGTTGGCCGCAGCGATCGGGCCCTGGGTGACCGCGTTCGGGAAGATCGCGTGGACAAAGCGGTCTCCGGTCAGCCAGTCTGCCGCCTCGGCGACGTCCCCAGCGGCAACCACGCCGGGCACCGAGGTGCGCATCTGGTCGTCGACGTGGACCCCCCAATCCGTGACCACCCCGGACCCCCCGAGGAACTCCGTATGGGGCTTCACCCCGGTGGCGGCAACCACCAGGTCGGCGCTCAGGACCTGACCGTCGGCCAACCGCACGCCGGTCACCGACGGCGAGCCAACGAAGGCATCCGCCTGCACGCCCAGGCGCAGGGTCACGCCCCGGGCCCTCAGCGCCTTCTCGGCAAAGGTCGATGTCACGGGATCGAGCACACGGGGCATGATCCACGACCGCCGACCTATCACCGTCACATCGACCTCCAGGTCGGCAAGCAGCAGAGACAGCTCGATCCCGATGAAGCCATTGCCGACGATCAGTGCACTTCGGGCCTCGCCTCGCCTGACCCGTTGGATCAGTTCGGTGGCGGTGCGCAAGGACTTGAAGTCCAGAACCCCGGGAAGGTCGGCGCCTTCGAGGGGTGCATGGAGCCGGCTTCCCGAGGCCAGGACGAGTCCCTCGTACGCCACCCTGCCTCCGCCGTCGAGGACCACCTCGTGGTTGTCGGTATCGACGGCGGTTACGGTCGATCCCCGACGCTCATCGAGCCCAAGGCACTCGGCGACATCCGATCCCTTCCAGAAGAGCGTCGTGTCGCGCCCGTTCAGGAAGTGATCAGCCATGGCAGCTGGCGAGTACGGGGCGAACGGTTCCGCAGACAACGCCACCACCGACCCCGTCGGATCCAGGCGCCGCAGGGTCTCCGCCGCCGTGATACCCGCCGGACCGGTGCCGATGATCACACTCTGCATCAGGCGGTCACCGCCAGGGTGTTGGCCTGGTGCCGCCGCAACGCGGCCAGTGCCGCGAGCTGGCGGGAGAGGTCGCCCACCGCATCTGCAAGAGGCGAGCCATCGAGCAGCCCGCCGATCGACGGCTCGGTGGCGGGCACGGACTCGTCGAAAGGGAGCACCCAGGTGCAGGAGAAGTCGAAACCACCCAGTCGGTCGACTATTTCCAGCACCCGTTCGACATCGTCTGGACCCCGCGACCGGTTCACGACCAGGTGGATGTCCCCGATCCCGAGCTCATAGGCCAGGCGGGCGGTCTCCATGCCCACCTGGGTGGCATTGAACGTCGGCTCGACCACCACCAACGCCGTATCGAACCCACGGGCCAGGGCCCGTCCGAAGTGCTCGACCCCGGCGTGCGTGTCCATGACCACGACCTCACCCCGACGGAGGCACATGCCCGAGATGGACGCGGCAAGGAGCGCGTGCTCGGGGCAGAGGCATCCACCACCGGCGCGCTGGACTCCCCCCATCACCACCAGGCGGACCCCATCGGGAGCTGGGATGGACAGCCGGCTCACCAGATCGGAGGTATCCGGGTTCAGCCGCAGCATGCCACCGGCACCTTCACCGGGGCGGGCGCCGGTCTTCTCCTCGATGTAGTCGGCTTGGGAGGCCAAAGGCACCACGCCCGACAGCATGGACAGTCCCACGCCCAACGTGGCCCCGAGGTTCCGCTGTTCGTCGGCGTCGATGGCCAGGACGCGGGCACCGGTGCGGGCCATGGTCCGGGCCAGTAGCGCTGTCAACGTGGACTTGCCCACCCCACCCTTTCCGACGACGACGATCCGGGTGCCGTCATCCGTCGGGGTCCCGGCCTCGGAACCGTGTGCTCCACACGTGCCGCACATAGTGGTCAGCTCCCTTCGGAGGAGCCCGGCCCGGCCACCGCGACCGGCACGCCCTCTCGGATCTCGTCAGGCTCGACGAACGGCAGACCCAATCCCTGGCGCTTGGCCTCGATGTGCCGGTGGATCAGCTGAGCTGCCCTGTGGGGGTCCGGCTCAACGGCGAATGTGGCACCGACCACGCCGTCGAGACCGTCGGCAAGGAGGTCCACCACATGGGGGCTGCCGAAGATGGGGGGCTGCACCCCGAGCACGGTGGTGATCCCCGAGGCGACCACGTAGGCACCGATGGCCACTGCCTTCTCCGAGTACCACTCAGGTGCCGCGCCGGCCAACGGGAGCTGGTCGATGTCCACCCCGAGCGCGTCGGCGAGGGCTGCGGCGAGCACCATGATGCGGCTGTTGTCGACGCACGAGCCCATGTGCAGCACCGGGGGAATGCCCAGGGCTTCGCACACGGAGCGCAGCCCCGGTCCGGCCATGGCCGCCGACTCGGGGAGCATCTGCCCGGCCTTTCCGTTGGCCACGGCCGCGCACCCGGTGACCAGCACGAGCATGTCGTTCTCGATCAGCTCGCGGGTGAGCTCGATGTGCTCAAGGTCCTGCGGCAATTTGGGATTGTTGCACCCCACGACGGCGACGGCACCCCGTATGGAGCCGGCGGCGATGGCGTCGATGAGGGGCTTGGGTGTGCCCCCGAGGGCACCCAGGATGGCCTCCACCGAGAAGCCGCCCATCATCCGCACCGGCTCGACAGGGATGCGGACCCGTTCGTGGTTGCGGTTCGGGTAGGCCTCAACCGCCAAGCGGACGATCTCCCGCGCGATGTCGGCCCCTCGCCGCGGGTCGAATGAGACGTGGGTGGCGCCGGGGAACTTCGCCTTGTCCGAGGTGGAGATGACCTGGGTGTGGTAGCACTTGGCCACGTCGGTCACCGAGGGCATGATGCACTGGTAGTCGACCACCATCGCCTCGAGCGCGCCGGTGATGAGCACTAGCTCCTGCATGAGGTGATTGCCGGCCATCGGCACGCCCTTGCGCATCAGCATCTCGTTGCCGGTGCAGCACAGGCCAACGATGTTGATGCCGGTGGCGCCGTAGGAGCGGGCGAGCTCGATCAGCTCGGGATCGTCAGCGGCAGCCACGACCACATCGGAGAGCAGCGGATTGTGCCCGTGCATGGCGATGTTCACCTGGTCGCGCCGGAGCACTCCGAGATTCACTTCGGACATGACCGGTTGGGGGGTTCCGAAGAGGATGTCCGACAGTTCGGTGGCAATCATCGAACCTCCCCACCCGTCGGCGAGGCTGGTTCGCAGCCCGTGCAGCAGCAGGTTCACGTAGTCGTTGTCGACACCCATGTGGGTGCGGTGCATCATCTCGACGTTCTCGCGGTCAATCCCTCGGGGGGTGATACCCAACCCGGCCCACTTGTCCCGGCGCACCGCAGGGACCCGGTCGACAAAGGATAGGGAGCCCTTCCGGGTGCCGAAGTCGTCCAACAGCACCTCGGCGAGACCGATCGCCACCTCCTCGGTACTCCGGCCCTCCGTATCCACGCCGATCTCGGTGGCCACCCGCCGAAGCTTCCCCTCGTCCGCGACCCCGTAGCCCACGGTCTCGCCGTGGGCCATGGCGTTGAAGACCTCGAGGATGTCGCGGCCGTGGTCGGAGTGGGAGGACGACCCGGCAGCAATGGTGCGACCGAGGTTGCGTGCCACGATCACGTCGGCGTCTGCACCACAGACCCCTTTTTGGGGACCCTCGCCGAAGGGATCGATGCGGCACGGACCCATGGCGCAGTTGCGACAACTAAGCCCGAGGGCGCAGTAGCCGCATTGCGGCTCCTGTGCCTCCAGCCGATCCCAGACCGTCTCGATCCCCTCTTGACGGGCCCGGTCGATCATCTGCTGCGCATCCTCGTGGACGGTCAGCCGGCTGGGTCGCCGACCGTTACCGTTGGTCGAAGTCATGGCGTCCCTCCTTCCCGTGTCGTGTTGTTCGTCGGTCCTCTGCCAGTGACGCCGTGATCCGGAAGTACCTCCCGATCGGTTCGCCACCGTTGCTGCCATGCGGTGGAACCCGCTGCCGCGGCTTGCAGTCGGGCATGGCCCCAGGCGTGGAGCCCGGCGAGTGGGTCGCCACCCGGCAGCTCGGTGGGCGTCACGCCGGAGGCGGCAAGCACCGCACCGGTCTCACGCAGGCGACCCGATGTCATCAGCTCGTTGATCTCCCCGTAGACCAGGGCATCCACCTTGCAGACCTCGGCGCACGCCGGCTCCTCGCCCCGTCGCACACGCTGTTCGCAACCGTCGCACTTGACGGCCACCGCGCTGTCAGGGCGGTGGCCACCGACCAGCGGGTGGAAGGTGACGACGTCGAAGGGGCACACGACAGCACACATGGCACAACCGATGCAGCGTCCGGCATCGATCAGAACCAAGCCCTCGGCATCGTCGCGGGTGATCGCTCCGGTCGGGCACACTCGCTGACAGGGGGCCGGATCGCAGTGGCGACACCGATTGGGATAGGCAGTGGTCGGCACCGGCCCTGCCTCGACATGTACCCGCTTCCGGGGCACCGGGATCTCGAGGAACGCGGTGCTCTCGTCCTGGCCCTTTGAGTGCTCGACGGCGCAGGCAATCTCACATTGCAGGCATCCGATGCATCGCTCTGGATTGACGAATACAGCGCGCATCCGACCTCCTCACCCTCCACGGATCACTGCCGGCCCCGCTCTCACAGGTTCATTCTCTGCCGGACGCCCTTGATCCTCCAGGGCCGAAGGTCCCGCCGTGGGCCGGGTGTGGCAGCAGACCGGCGAGGGTCCGCGGGACAAGGCTGCGGTCAGGCACCGACGACCATGGCTGGCCCCGGGGTGGATGACGAATTGACCACTGCCAGGTTGTGTCCAGTCCAACGTTGCAGGTTCTCCACCTCCCGCGCAGCCAGGCGGTCACACACCCAGTCCCAGTGGAGCGACACCACATCTCCCGGCACCAGATCGGCAACGAATCCGACACCGTCGAGGCTCCGACGCGCCTGCTCGACCTGCTCCCCGCCCAGTATCAGCTTTGACCCGTCGAACTCGAGTACCCGGTTACACACGGTGACCAGATCCCCGCAGACTCCTTCCACCCGGCCCCATCTGATCCGGCAACGATCGAGCACGGTGAGCGGTGGGCCCTCCATGCCGGCCCGCAGAAGTCCGAGCCACGGATAGACGGCGAAGACATGGAAGCTGTGGTGGGGCACTCCTCCCGATGGGGCAGCCGACGCCATCGCATCGAACAGGTGGCCGGCGCGCCGATGGAACCTGTCGTCGAGCGACGACCACAAGGCTGACGCGGGAACCCGGGCGAGCAACGAGTTGCCCGTCCAGTAGGCCTCCACCACCCGTCGGTCGAGCGGATCAGCGATCCGGTTGCAGCCGGCGATCAGCTGCAGGTACGGCCATGCTCCCTCGAATCGGGAGGCCAACTGGCTGAGGTCGGCGAGGTCGGCTCCTGACCCCGCAGCGCCCAAGAGCGCGGCGGGGTCAGCGGGGCCGCAGTACCCGAGCGAGTTGG
>JADGOF010000129.1 GCA_017883105.1 Acidimicrobiales bacterium | reverse complement strand
CGTCACCAGAGGCGGGATCGTGGGACGGCGTGGAACTCACGCCCCCAATGGTAGGTGTGGTTCAGGGGCGACGGCACACCGGGCTCCTGCGGGTTTGTCGCCCTGCCCCGGCATTTCGTCGATGTGCTTGCACGAAGGGGTGCGTGGTAAAAACAACGATCTGTGGACGATTACCTCCCAATTCTGATCCTCCTCATCCTGGGCTTCCTGTTTGCTGCGGTCTCGTTCGTGGCCTCGGCGCTGCTTGCCCCCAAAAAGCGGCCCACGGCGGCGAAGATCGCCCCGTACGAGTGCGGCATCGTCCCGGAAATCGAGCCGCCCACGCGCTTCCCGGTGCGCTTCTACCTCATCGCCATGATCTTCATCATCTTCGACATCGAGATCGTTTTCCTCTACCCGTGGGCGGTGATCTTCCGCCAGCTGGGCTCGTTCGGCCTGATCGAAGTGGTGGTCTTCGCCGCCGTCGTGTTCGTCTCCTTCCTCTTCCTGATCAGCAACGGGGCCCTCAGTTGGGGCCCGGCCAAGCGTCTGGTCGGAGCCATGCCGTCGCGCACCTCCGAATCGACCATCGCCCGCATCTCGGCCGGACCGGGGGGTCCCGGCCGATCGACGGGTTCGGTGGGCGTCCCGTCGCCCGCCATTCCGGCCGTGCCTGACACCACCGAGCCAGACGCCCCGACGACCGGAGAGCCGGCCACTGCGCCGAGCGGACCCGGTCGAGCGGCGTAGAGCGAGAGAGGCGGCTCGCCGTGGGTCTCGAAGATCTGCAGCACAACTTCCTGACCGGTCGTCTGGAAGACCTGGCCAAATGGGCCCGGACCTACTCCATGTGGCCGGCCACCTTCGGCCTCGCCTGTTGCGCCATCGAGATGATGTCGGTCGGCGCGGCCGACTTCGATCTGGCCCGGTTCGGGATGGAGGTCTTCCGGGCCTCTCCTCGCCAGGCCGACCTGATGATCGTGGCCGGACGGGTGTCCCAGAAGATGGCCCCCGTGCTGCGCCAGGTCTACGACCAGATGATGGAGCCCAAGTGGGTGCTGTCGATGGGCGTATGTGCCAGTACCGGCGGGATGTTCAACAACTACGCCATCGTTCAGGGCGTGGACCAGATCGTCCCGGTCGACGTGTACGCGCCGGGATGCCCTCCCACCCCCGAGACGCTGATGCACGCCATCCTCACCCTCCACGAGAAGGTGCGGACCAACGACATCACCCACCGTGACCCGGCGAAGCTTCTGGCCGAAGCCGGCATGGACACGGCGTCGCTCAGCCACGATGAAGGGGGTGACACCGACGACGCCCGCACCGGTGGCGACGAGACGACCACAGGATGGACGCCGGACCGTCCCGACGCCGTGCACCTGGGTACCCCCAAGCGCAATCCGGTTATCGCCCGCAGCGTGGGTGAGCCCCTGTGACGATCCACGACCGGGCGGGGGAGACCGATCAGACCCTTGCGGTCAGCGAGTCGGGGGGAGGTTCGTCGCGGGCACCCGGCCGGCCCACCCAGGAGGTCGTCTTCCCGACCGGCGAGCAGTACTTCGACCTGGTCGCCGGGTACCGCGACAGCGGGTTTGAGATGTGTGCCGACGTGTGCGGGGTCGACTACCTGGCCCACCCGGGACGACGCCTGCCGGAAGGAGTCACCCCCGAACGGTTCGAAGTGGTGGCCAATCTGCTCTCCCTCAGCCAGGCCCGCCGGGTGCGAGTCCGCCTGCAGGTACCTGAGGCGAACGCGGTCGCGCCCTCACTGTTCGATCTCTACCCCGGGGTGGAGGCCATGGAGCGGGAGGCCTACGACCTGTTCGGCATCGTCTTCACCGGCCACCCTGACATGACCCGCATCCTCATGCCCGAGGACTGGGAGGGCCATCCCTTGCGCAAGGACTACGGCGTCGGCCGGGTACCGGTGCAGTTCAAGGGATCGCCGGGTCCGAGATGAGCGACGCGAAGACCACAGCCGCGGCCGGCGATGGCGACGCGCTGGGCGGCGTGGTCCATCCGGACTCGGCCGTCTCCCCACCGGCCTCCGGGGGGGACGAGCTGACGCCGGGCCCGGACGGCGAGCCGAAAGGCCTGGTGGCCGAGACGTCCGAAGGCAGCCAGCAGCTGTTCCGCCGTTCGGACACCGATCCCGACCAGCTGCGTCGCGAGGTCGGGGCCGTACTGCGACTGCCCGAAGGGGTGGCGGTCGACCCGTCGGACATCGACATCGAGCAGTCCGACGACGAGACGATGATCATCAACATGGGGCCACAGCACCCGTCCACCCACGGCGTGCTCCGGCTGATGTTCGAGCTCGACGGCGAGACGGTGCTTCGCACCAAGCCGGTCATCGGCTACCTCCACACCGGCATGGAGAAGACCGCCGAGGAGCTGACCTACGTCCAGGGGTCGACCAACGTCACCCGAATGGACTACCTGTCGCCGCTGCACAACGAACTGGTCCTGTCCCTGGCCGTCGAGGCCCTGTTGGGCATCGAGATGCCGCCGCGTTCGGACTGGATCCGCATGCTGATGACCGAGCTCAACCGGGTCTCGTCGCATCTGATGTGGATGGCCACCAACGGCATGGACATCGGTTCGACCTCCATGATGATCTACGGCTTCCGCGAGCGTGAGATGATCCTGGCCTTCTTCGAGAAGACCACCGGGTTGCGGATGAACCACAATTTCATCCGACCCGGAGGCACGGCGGCCGATCTGCCTGACGGCTGGGAGGACGACGTCACCATCATCTGTGACACCGTGCTGCCCCGTGCCGACGAGTACGACGAACTGCTCACCGGACAGCCGGTGTTCCGGCAGCGCTCCGAGGGAATCGGCACCCTCTCCGCCGAAGAGGCACTGGCTCTCAGCCTCACCGGGCCCATCCTGCGGTCGACCGGCGTGCCCTGGGATCTTCGCCGGTCGATGCCCTATCTCCGCTATGACGAGGTCGACTTCGACGTCATCGTCGGAACCTACGGCGACAACTTCGACCGCTACTCGATCCGGCTGAACGAGATCCGCGAGTCGGTGAAGATCATCCGCCAGTGCGTCGAGAAGATGCCGGCAGGCGACTACCGCGTCCAGGACAAGAAGGTCACCCCACCGCCACGCGGCCGGATCGACGAGTCGATGGAAGCGCTCATCCACCACTTCAAGGTGTTCACTGAGGGATTCAAGGTTCCCGAGGGCGAGGTCTACGTGGCCATCGAGTCGCCCCGAGGCGAGCTCGGCTGCTATCTGGTCGCTGACGGAAGTCCGAAGCCCTACCGCATGCACATCCGCGGCCCGAGCTTCGTCAACCTCCAGGGCGTGCCCCTCATGATGCGCGGTGGTCTGCTGGCCGACGCGGTGGCCGTGTGCTCGTCCATCGACCCGGTGATGGGTGAGGTGGACCGATGAGCGACCACGTCTCCGCGACCCCGGTGGGCACGCCCCGACGGGTCGGTGCACCGCCGCCGCCGAGCCACCTGTCGGCCGACACGCTGGCCCGCGCCCGCCAGATCATCGCCCTCTACCCCGAGGCCCGTTCGGCCCTCATCCCGCTGTGCCATCTGGCCCAGCAGGAGGAAGGCTGGTTGACCGCCGAGGCCATGGTGGACATCGCCTCACTGGTCGGTGTGACCCCGACCGAGGTGCTCGGGACCGCCTCCTTCTACGACATGCTCCACACCGAGCCGGTGGGGACCTACCTGGTGGCGGTGTGCACCAACATCGCCTGCCTGCTCAACGGCGCCGGTGAGCTGTTGGAGCATGCCGAGACCTCGCTGGGCGTGAATGCCGGTGGTACCACCGCCGACGGCTCCATCACCCTCGAAGAGGCCGAGTGCCTGGCGGACTGCGACCGGGCCCCTTGTGTCCAGGTCAATCACCGGTTCGTCGGGGCCCAGAGCCCAGAGACCTTCGACCAGTTGGTAACAGACCTCCGGGCCGGCACGCGATCGGCGGACATCCCCAGCCACGGCACGCTGATCCGGGTGACCCGCACGACCGGGCTGGAGGCGGACCGCGCACAGGTCGCCTCCGAGCGGGCGGCCATGGCCGATGCCCAAAAGGCGCGGTCCGCGGCGGCCGAGCCCTCTCCCAAGGGTGGTTCCTAGTGTCCGTCACCGATGCACCGAAGATCGTCACCGGACGGATCGGGTTCGACGATTCCCACACCCTCGAGCGCTACCTGGACACCGGGGGCTACGACGGACTGCGCAAGGCCCTGACCATGACGCCGGAGGCCGTCGCCCACGAGGTCGACACGGCCAGCCTGCTCGGCCGGGGCGGGGCCGGGTTCCCGGCCGGCCGCAAGTGGGCCATGCTGCGGAAGAACCCGGTCACCTACCTGGTGGTCAACGGCGACGAGAGCGAGCCGGCCACGTTTAAGGACCATCTGCTGGTCGAGCGAGATCCCCATCAGCTCATCGAAGGCGTGCTGATCGCCGCCTACGCCCTGCAGGTCTCCCAGGTGTTCATCTTCATCCGGGGGGAGTTCGCCCTCGGCCTCGAGCGGGTGCAGGGCGCGCTCAACGACGCCTACTCGACCGGTGCGGTCGGCCGCGACATCTTCGGATCGGGTTTCTCGGTGGACGTGGTGGTCCACCCGGGTGCCGGGGCCTACATCTGCGGTGAGGAGACCGCCCTGTTGGAGTCGCTCGAGGGCAAGCGCGGGTTCCCCCGCATCAAGCCCCCGTTCTTTCCCGCGGCCATTGGCCTCTACGGCGAGCCGACGGTGGTCAACAACGTCGAGACCATGTCCAACCTTCCGTGGATCGTGCTCAACGGCGGTGCCGCCTTTGCCGCCCTGGGTGAGGGACGGTCCACCGGGACCCGGTTGTTCGCCCTGGCCGGTCACGTGAACAACCCCGGCGTGTTCGAGATCGAGATGGTGAAGACCACCTTCGACGACCTGATCAACGCCCCGGTGTTGGGTGGCGGCATCCCGCACGGGCGGGGGTTGAAGGCCTTCATCCCCGGTGGCGTGTCGGCCCCGTGGTTCGGGCCCGATCAGATCGACCTCCCGCTCGGCCAAGACGAAGTGGCCGGGGCCGGCTCCATGCTCGGCTCGGGGTCGGTGGTGGTCATGGACGATCACACGTGCGCGGTGCGGGCCTCGTGGCGCATCACGAAGTTCTTCTCTCGAGAGTCCTGTGGGCAGTGCACGCCGTGCCGTGAGGGCTCGGGTTGGCTGGAGAAGATCATGGAGCGTATCGAGCGGGGTCACGGTCGCGAGGAGGACCTCGATCTGCTTCTCGACGCCTGTGACAACATCGCCCCGGGCCTGACCTGGCCCCCGCAGCAGACCACCATCTGCGTGCTCGGACCGTCCATCCCGTCATCGATCGGGTCGGCCATCCGGATGTTCCGTGACGAGTTCCTCGTGCACATCAAGGAAGGCGGTTGCCCCTATGAGTGAGCAGACCACCCCCACCGGGGGAGCCGACGTCGCACCTGACGCGGTGACCATCTCCATCGACGGCCGTGAGGTCACCACCCACAAGGGCGAGATGCTCATCGCCGCGGCCGAGCGGACGGGGACCTTCATCCCCCGGTTCTGCTATCACCCGCGCATGAAGTCGGTCGGGGTGTGCCGGATGTGCCTGGTCGAGGTGAGCGGCCCCCGCGGCGCCTCGCTCCAGCCCAGTTGCTTCATCGAGGTGCAGCCGGGCATGGAGGTGATCACCGATTCCGACAAGGTCAAGAAGGCCCAGGACGGTGTCCTCGAGTTCCTGTTGATCAACCATCCCCTCGACTGCCCGGTGTGCGACAAGGGCGGCGAGTGCCCCCTGCAAGACCAGACCCTGGCCTACGGGCCGGGGGAGACCCGCTTCGTCGAGGAGAAGCGACACTTCGAGAAGCCCATTCCCATCTCGGAACTGGTCCTGCTCGACCGGGAGCGCTGCATCCAGTGCAGCCGGTGCACCCGCTTCGCCGACGAGGTGGCGGGCGAGGCGCAGATCGACTTCATCGGTCGTGGCGAACGCATCGAGGTCAACACTTTCCCGCAGTTGCCATTCACGTCGTACTTCTCGGGCAACACCGTACAGATCTGCCCGGTCGGCGCGTTGACCGCCACCCCGTACCGGTTCACCGCCCGGCCGTGGGACCTCGACCAGGTCGAGTCCACCTGCACCACCTGCTCGGTGGGTTGCCGGGTGGCCGTACAGTCGTCGTCCAACCGGGTCACCCGCCTGCTGGGCATCGATGTCGACCCGGTCAACCACGGGTGGCTGTGCGACAAGGGCCGGTTTGCCTACGGCGCGGTCAACAGCGAGGACCGCCTGACCGAGCCCATGGTCCGCAAGGACGGCGAGCTGGTGGCCACCTCGTGGCACGAGGCGCTGAGTGTGGTAGCCAAGGGCCTGAAGGGGACCATCGCCAAGCAGGGGGCCGCGGCCATCGGCGTCCTCGGCGGGGCGCGACTGACCAACGAAGGCGCCTATGCCTGGGCCCGTTTGGCCAAGGGCGTCCTCGGCACCGACGCGGTCGACGCTCAAATGGGGGACGGACTCCCGGCCGAGGTGGTCCTCGGCCTGCCCCGGGCCACCATCGACCAGGCTGCGTCCGCCGATACGGTGATCGTGCTGTCGGGCGATGTGCGCGAAGAGCTCCCGATCCTCTTCCTTCGGCTTCGCTCCGCCATCGTCGA
>JADGOF010000128.1 GCA_017883105.1 Acidimicrobiales bacterium | reverse complement strand
CCAAGTTTCATGGGGCCACCCCCACGACCGGTGGATGGTTAGCTACTTCAGCGTGCATACTCCCAGGTCAGAAGCTCGCCACCTAACCGCGCGGCCTCTTACGGCATCGAGCGTTCACCGGTGGGTTGAACGTGGCGGACACCGAAGCGTTACATGCGGATCCCGATGCGATACCCGAGCAGCCCGAGGCGGGCCGACGAAAGGGCAGGTAACAAGATGACCGCAGCGAGGCCGGACCGGCATCACGTCGAGCGGGACGGAGCGACCCGGGGCGGGCCGACGGTGAGCGTGGTGATCCCGGCAAAAAACGAGGCCCGCAACTTGCCCGACGTGTTCGCCGCACTGCCTCCGGGCCTGCACGAGGTCATCCTCGTGGACGGATCCTCCACCGACGACACGGTGGAGGTGGCGAGGTGGCTCCTCCCGGGCATCCGTATCATCGGCCAGACGCGGAAGGGCAAGGGGAACGCCCTAGCGTGCGGGTTCGCGGCGGCAACCGGGGACGTCATCGTCATGCTGGACGCCGACGGGTCGACGGATCCGGCCGAGATCCCGCGCTACGTGGAGGCGGTGCTGCAGGGTGCCGACTTCGCCAAGGGATCGCGCTTCCTGCCCGGTGGTGGCAGTAGCGACATCAGCCGCATCCGCCAGTTCGGCAACCACTGCCTGAACAAGGTGGTCAACGTGCTGTACAAGACGTCCTATACCGACCTCTGCTACGGCTACAACGCCTTCCGGCGGTCGTGCCTGGCGGTGATGGACCTCGACGCAGGCTCGCCGGGCGACGCGAACTCGGAAGAGATGCTGTGGGGCGACGGGTTCGAGGTGGAGACGCTCATCAACGTGCGCATCGCCAAGGCCGGGCTGGTGGTGTCCGAGGTGCCGAGCTTCGAAAAGAGCCGCCAGTACGGCACGAGCAACCTGAACGCCGTTTCCGACGGGATCCGGGTGCTGCGGACGATCCAGGCCGAGCGGTCCCGGGCGGCACGCCGTGCGGCCATGTACAACGTGGTGCCGGTGCGACCGGCCGGGACGTCGGATGCGGTGCTGGCCCTAGTCGAAGAGGCGAGCTGACCCCGGCGCATCGGCGGTCGACCCGGAGGCGTGATCACGCTCCGCATATGGCCGGCCACACTCTGTCACCTCAGAGAGTTTCGGTTGACTCGGTCGGTGAAAAGGTGCCAAGGTGACCCTGGTTTTAGTAGCTCCGGAATACAGTCGAGTCCGTTTGCGGGTCGGCATTCCGGACGTGGCGGGCGGCCCGAGCCGGCAGTGGAGCGGGCGTGCCTCACGGGTCCATGGATCGCACTCAGGTGTCGGACGAGATTGTGACGAGGACAGGGGCAACATGACAAGTATGGCGGAGTGCGGGCGGCTGAGGTTCGGTGCCCTTTCGACGGAAGCCAGGCGGGTCGGCCGGCGTGTGCGGACAGGGTGGACGGGCTGATGGCGGCAATGAGCGGATCCGAGCAGCCGGTTCCGAACGGGGTCGGTCCGTCCACAGGTCCACGATCGACGGGCCCACGGCTGGCCGTGGTCCGCCATACCGACTTCGACGGCCACGAGGCCCGGGCCCGCAAGGACGGACCGACCGTCAGCGTCGTGATCCCCGCAAAGAACGAGGCACGGAACCTTCCGCACGTCCTGGCGGGTCTGCCGGAGGGGCTCCACGAGGTGATCCTGGTGGACGCGAACTCGACAGACGGCACCGTCGAGATCGCCCGCGAGCACCAGCCGGACATCATCGTCATCGGACAGACGCGCAAGGGGAAGGGGAACGCACTGGCGTGCGGGTTCGATCGGGCTACCGGTGACTTCATCGTGATGCTCGACGCTGACGGGTCGACCGACCCCGCGGAGATCCCCCGCTTCGTCGACGCGTTGCGCCAGGGCGCCGACTTCGCCAAGGGCTCGCGGTTCATGCCGGGTGCCGGCAGCACGGACATCAGCCGGCTGCGCCAGGCCGGCAACTACTGGCTGAACCGGATCGTCAACGTCCTCTACGGCACCCGCTACACCGACCTCTGCTACGGCTACAACGCCTTCCGGCGGGACTGCCTCGACGTCATCCAGCTCGACCCGGGAACACCCGATGACGTCGATGCCGGCACCATGCTGTGGGGTGACGGGTTCGAGGTCGAGACGCTCATCAACGTGCGTATCGCCAAGGCGAGGGTCCGGGTGTTCGAGGTCCCGAGCTTCGAACGGAACCGGGTCTTCGGCACCAGTAACCTGAACGCCTTTTCGGACGGGCTGCGGGTGTTGCGGACCATCCACACCGAGCGGACCCGCGGCACCCGACGGGCCGCGGTCGAGGACTCGGCCCGTCCCCGGCGGGCGGGCACGACGTGGTCGCGCCTCTCCACCGTCGACGAGGTGCTGGCCTGATCACAGGCCTCCGGCGACCTCCGGCGACGGGTGCGAGGCGGGTTGACCACCACACTCCGGCGCAGCGCATGGCGGGGGACTGACCCGGTGTTCGTGACCAACCACGTGCTCTCGGGCGTCGTCATCGGGCAGCTGCTGGCCAGGCAACCGGTCACCGCGTTCGCGGTGGGCGTCGCCTCGCACCTCGTGCTCGATGCCGTCCCCCACTGGGGCTGTGAGACGTACACGCCGGAGGGCTCTGCGCGCTTCCTGCGGGCAGCCCGGGTGGATGGTTTCGTGGGCCTCGGGACGATGGCGCTCGGGGTGGGCTGCGTCAGTAGTGGATCACGACTGGCGACCGTGGCGGCGGTGGCGGGCGCCGTCCTCCTCGACGTCGACAAGCCGGTGAAGCATTTCTTCGATCTCGAGCTGTTCCCGCGGTTCGTGAACCGGGTGCACGGAAGGATCCAGAACGATTCACCCGACGGATTCGGGCGCGAGTTGGCATGGGGACTGGCGTTCGTCGGAATGGATGCCACCGCGGTCAATCTCCGACGTAGGTTCGAACGGACGCCGCCGACGCCCTGACTCAGTGGCGGCGCACGGCGACGGTGGCGAGCAGGTCCCGGTGGTCGCTGCCCGGGCCCACCTGTGTGGCATAGCGGGTGACCTCCACCCCCGCCCCGGTGAGGAGGTGGTCGATCCGGGTAAAGGGTGGCAGTGGGGACATCATCTGGGACCAGGTCATCTCGAGGGCGTGCCCCCGGGCTGCAGCGCCGTCGGTCATGCCGGTGTCGAGGATCGCCCGGAAGCCCTGGTTGTTCCAAGTGGCGTTGAAGTCACCGGCGACGAGTAGTCCTGCCGGCCCGTGCTGTTGGATCGCGCCACGGATCGCACCCAGCTGGCCCTTCCACTGGTCGAACGACACCGACAGCGGCGCAATCGCGTGCACGACCCACAGTGGCTGCGGGCCGCTCGGGAGTCGGAGCGTGGTCTCGACGATCAAGGGCTGGCCGTAGAGGTTGACGACGTGGGTTCCCTCGAGCGGGACGCGGGACGCAATGAGGAAGACGAACGGGCTGTAGCCGAACACCTCGAATTGGTAGGGGAGTCCGGCAAGGGCGCCACTGGACCGCAGCTGACTCACGTCGGGTGGGTTGGTTTCCTCCAGCGTGACCACGTCCGGACGGAGGGCCCAGATCTGTGCGGCGTAGCCCGCCATCGACGGGTTTTCGCTGTAGACGTTGCCGTCGAACAGCCGGAATGAAGGGGCGTTCGCCGTCCACGAGGGCAGCGGCTGGCTGGCGGCCAATTCGGGTGCCATGAAGGCGACCTGGGCGACGACCACTGCCGCCGCAGCCACGGCGAGCACCGGCCTCCTCCCCAACGCTGCAACCAGGGCGATGGGCCACGCCGGGAGGTACACGATGATGGTGACGGAGTTGAGAATCGCGAGGACGGCGTAGGCGTCCCAGGCGAACAAGCGGCAGAACGCAACAACGGCGAGTGAGGCGATGATCAGCCACAACGGCGCTGCTAACCACCTAGGCATCCACCACCACCACCACCACCACCGCCACCACTGCGCCGAGCCTGCCTCACGCTTCGACGCCACCACCACAGCGTAATTGAACGAATCTGGAAATTCGGCCATTGCCGCCTGACGATTCCGACGACGCTGATAATACACGAGCTGGATCTTCGGGCACCGCCTGCGGGAGGCCGGGCTGCTCGGATCCATGGGCCGAGTGGCCTCGTCGGTCGACAACACGATGATGGAGTCGTTCTGGTCGACCATGCAGCGCGAGCTCCTCGACCGCCAGACCTGGCAGCGCCGGGCACAGCTCGCCTCGGCGAACTTCGAGTGGATCGAGGCGTTCTACAACCCAGTCCGCCGGCACACCTCCATCGGTGATCTCAGCCCGGCGGAGTTCGAAGCGCTACACACCGGCGCCAAAGTCGCGGCATGATCACGTCAGCTAACCTGTCCGGGTAAGCGGGTCAGGCTCCCCTACCTATTCCAGAGCATCAAGCCTTCCGCATAACTGAGAATACGACCGGAGAAAAGTAAGTGGCCTCAATTATCAAAGCGAACAGAAAGCCAAGTGCAACCCCCGTAATCCCATATAGCATCGCACCTCCTGTTGCCAATCCAACCTCTAAGCATGCACCGATAAGAGTCAGGTACGCAGCCTGCTGCATCCTACCACGAACTCGATTGATCGCCACGTAGTGAGATTTTATGGCTGCTGGGAGTATGGTCAGTCCTAGGACGATCAATGCAGGTGAAGCTGTTTGATAGATCGGCCCAAATAGTCCAAGAATGGAGCGAGAGAAAACTAGGAAGAATGGGGCAGCAATCGCCGCCAGCACTAGGCAGATTCTCATGGTGACGCGAACTTCACGATGCATTGCGAGTTCATCTCCTGGAGATAACGCGAAGAGAACAGTTGAGAGGTGTACGGGAATCACGCCGACAAAGCTGACCACCAGCAATGCGGCAGTAAAAGCCGCATTGGCCTGAGTGCCGACCACGGTTGCCACCATTACTGGCAGAATCAACCGAGGAGTCTGGATTGAGAGATTGAGGGAATGATGCCCCACTATGAGCCGCCGCCTGTCAATGAGCCGGGGGATGTCCAATCTAGTTTTCTGGCCACGAGTGAGCATGCCTAAACCTGTAGCAATGACTATGAGGGACACCGCGAGTCCCACCACCCACGCAATCACGAGTTCTGTGCCGGCTGGGTCTGGCCACCAAAGGATCATGAAGGGCAAGAGTGCCAGCTTGACAACGGCGAAGATGACGTTTCGTCGTAACTGCAGATCTCCTCGGAATAGCCCTATGCAGGAATCATCTAGCACAATTAGTGTTGTGGAGAGTGTTCCTAAGACAACAAACGTTCCAATCCGGATCGGCCCGATCAGACCAGGGCGCAAGGCTGGAGATAACAGGCCGAGTGCAAGCCCTGCAATCACGCTGGCAACTAGTGAGAATGCAGTGACTAGGACCGTGGCTGTCAGAATCATCGAGCGAGCGCGTTCACGATCGCTTGCCAATTCACTTACTAAGAGTGTGCTAAGCCCAAGTACGCAGAAGATTGCGAGAAACTGCGCTGCCGATTGAATTGCTGACGCGGTTCCGACAGCTTGTACAGATGCCATCCTTGCTGCGATAAACCAGTAGAAGAATCCAAGCAGACTTGTGACGACAGTTGTTGCATAGAGCAATGCCGCATTGCGCACAATCGGACTGGACCGGGACGTTCTTATTCTAGATGCCATCCTTGTTATTATCTCGGAGACGAATTCGAGAAGTCGACTCATGGGTGGTCTACGCGATTCTTGACGCATCATGCAGATTTGGTCAGACGCACTCGGGACTGAAAGCATATTGTCAACAGAACACAGAACCATTCAGTGGCGGATTGATTGTCAACATCGCGCTTGTTGTTATGGATGGGTAAATTAGTTCGAGAATTGCTGGGCAAGTTCCGAAACATCGATGGATCTACAGCAAAGCGCCAGTGGGTATTGGCTTGTCGCGTTAGGATTGGAAATACAGCGGAAGTCGACGAAATGCCAGCCGGCGTGTTCAGGCTCTTGAACGCAAGGCATCGTTCGTGCCACTTCTTGGCGGCTACAAGCAAGTTACGCTCGGCAACAGTGTGAGAGGAGTGTGCAGCAGAATATCGGCAATGCATCTCAATTCGAATTGTATTGTCCCGCACAGTGTCATGGCACTCTGTTCGCTTCAATCCTGATTGGTGAGTTCCACGTGGGTCGTCAAGTCGGTGTGTTGAGGACGTGGCACTCCGCATTGAGGATGAGGCAGTTCGAACGGCTACCCCAGTCATTCACTTGACCACCTTTCCGGGTAGGTGAGACGACCCGGAATCTCGTTCCTGAGAATACCCTCGTAGGCAATCTGACGCCGTTGGGCGGCCGCTTGTAGTCTCATGGTGCTAAAGGGTCGTCCTTCAATATACGGAATCCTATTGGAATCAGGTTGGTCGAAGCTGTGGGATCTCGGAGGTCGGGTGGGACACAAGGTGAAGTGAAAGTGGGGGAGATGCAGGAACGAGTGAGGCTCCTGAGATTCCCCAGGGAAAGTGGACACCCAACGGGTCGCCTCGATGAGGCGGCTGGAAGGATGTCCCCATGGCAGTCACAAGAAGGAAGTTCACCGAGCATGTCCCGACCGGCGTGGAATTTGGGTGACGGCCCCGAGCAGCTGAGCTATGCGGCCACCTCCTTCTCGGGAGTGTAGACGGGGGGGGTGACA
>JADGOF010000127.1 GCA_017883105.1 Acidimicrobiales bacterium | reverse complement strand
CGGTGAAGAACCGGGTGAAGGCCGCGCGTAGGTCGTCGGCGTCGGGCGCCGTGCCGAGAGTCACGACCAGAAATCCTACTTGCCCAGGTAAGAGGCTGATTCTGCCGGTGGCCGTTTCAACCGAGCGAGCGTTCGGGTCCGAGTGGACCCCGCCGGTTCCGAGAGTGAATCGGGCGCCTCTCCGGCCGGTGGGGACACAGCTTCGCCCTGGGCGGCCAGCTCGGCCCACAGCTCCTCTTCCCGCCGCTGCATTTCGTCCCTACCGGAGGACATCGCATCCCGCACACGGCCCCCGGCGTTGCCGGCCGCCTGGCGTGCGGTCCGGCCCATCTCGACCACCAGAGCATCGGGCTGCAGCCTGCGGGTGGCAACGCGCACCGTGCGGCGGACCTTCCGCTCGGCCCACAACGAGGAGCCGGCACCGATGGCGGCTCCGGTCACCAGCCAGAACGTCCGTTTCGGCATCGGTCAGCGGCTGCCATTCCGCGGCGTGCCGTTGCGGGGGGAGCCATCCGACCCCGAGGCCAGACGCCGGATGCCGGTGGCGGCCCCGGCACGCACCGCCAACACCTTGACCACCGGATTGGCGAAGGCCCGGTAGGCCAGCTTGGAGGCCGAGTCGACCGTGGCATGGACCGACTCGGTGGAATCCAAGACGGCTCCCACCCGTTCCATCTCGGTGGCAGCCTGGTCCACCACCCGGTGCGCATCAGCCACAAGGGGCACGGTCTGACGACGCAGTTCATCGGTGATGGTGCGCAGCCGACCCACCTCCTTCCGCAGCGACACGACCGTCACCAGAAGGCCGACCACAGCACAGGCAAACGCGGTCGAGGCAACGAGGACGGCGATCTCTCCAGCGGACATGATCGGGACAGCTTAGATGGTGCAGTTCGACCCCCGTCGCCGAACGTCGAACGCGTTGCGACCCCGACGTCGCCACCTGCTCAGGTCGCGGCCATCCCCACCACCGGACTGGACAGCACCAGCGAGCCCGCCGAACCGAAGAAGCCGGCGTCCCCGAAGGCGAAGATGCCGCCGTCGGAGGCCACCAGCCAGTACCCGTGACCGGTCAGCGAGGAGGCCATACCCACGATGGGTCTGTTCAGCACCAACGATCCGGTCGACCCGAAGAAGCCGGCGTCCCCGAAGGCGAAGATACCGCCGTCGGAGGCCACCAGCCAGTATCCCTTGCCGTCCGGAGTGCCGGCCATGCCCACGACGGGTCGGTTCAGCACCAGCGATCCGGTCGACCCGAAGAAGCCGGCGTCCCCGAAGGCGAAGATGCCACCGTCGGAGGCCACCAGCCAGTAGCCGTGGCCGTCCGGAGTGCCGGCCATGCCCACGACGGGTCGGTTCAGCACCAGCGATCCGGTCGACCCGAAGAAACCGGCGTCCCCGAAGGCGAAGATGCCACCGTCGGAGGCCACCAGCCAGTAGCCCCCGTCATCGGGGGTGGCGGCCATACCTACGATGGGCCGGTTGAGGGTCGTCGCCCCGGCCGAACCGTAGAAGTGAGTGTGCCCGTAGGCGAAGATGCCGCCGTCGGAGGCCACCAGCCAGTAGCCGGGCACGGCGTAGGTGAAGCGGGACCCGGCACTCGGGGAACTCACCCCGTCCGGACCGGTGACGGTCAGGTTGACCGTCGAGCCCCCGGACGGGCCCGGAGGCACCCGGGCCACCAACGATGTGGACGAGATCACCCGGAACGACGCCGGGGTGGTGCCGAACCTGACCGACGTGGCCCCGGAGAAGTCCGAACCGGACACAGTGACCTGCTCTCCCCCACTGGTCGGTCCCTTACGGGCCACGATGCCGGTGACCTGGGGAGACACGAAGGTGTACCGGGCGGCGGCCACCGAGGCGCTGGTACCGCCGGCCGTGCCGGAGGTGGAGACGGTGACGGTCACCTGGGACCCGGAGCCCACGTTTGGAGTGGTGACCGTGACCGACGTCGGGGTGTGGGCGGTCACGGTAGCGGCGGCACCGCCGAAGTGGACGGTGGGGACCCCGGTCCCGAACCCGCTGCCGGTGATGACCACGGTGCGGCCACCGGTGGCCGGGCCCGACCCGGGGCTGAGCCGGGTGACCGCCGGGCAGCCTGCGCTCGAACCGGTCAGGGTGCCGAGCAACGCACCGCCCACCGGCGTGCCCCATCCGCTGGCCAGGTCGTAGTGGGTCGTCGCCGGATAGAAGGTGGAGGCGCCGTTGGGGAACAGCTGGTTGTTGCCGGAGGTGACGTCGTTGAAAGGTGGGGACACACCGGATCCCGCCGCATAGAACTTCTGATTGAGGAATCCGCCCGGAACCGCGCACCCCTGGTTGATCACCGCGGTCAGTGCGGCCCACAAGGGCGAGGCGGCACTGGTGCCGCCCACGATCCTCCAGTCGCCGGCGAAGAAGACGATGTCCCCGTGTTGGGGATCTGCGGAGGCCGACACATCGGGTACTTCGCGGCACTGCTGCGTGCCGGTGCCGCAGGTGTACTGGGTGTACGAGTTCTGAACCCCGGGGATCTGCTGCCAACTGGGGGCCACGAAGCCCGCGGAGATACCGCCGCCGCCGGCCCCGGCGGACGGGCTTCCGCCGTTCCAGACCGTCTCGGCCGGTGGGGTCGACCCGCCGGTGGTCAGCGAAGTTCCCCCTACCCCGGTGACATTGGGCTGGTCGGCGGGGTCGTCCACGGCCAGCAGGGTGGCCGTGTTCACGCCGGGGATATAGCAGTCGCTCGAGCCCGAGTCGCCGGACGCGGCAACCACGGTCTGACCCTGGGCCTTGGCCTGCAGGAACACCGTCGATTCCGCCAGCTGTTCCGCCGGATCGATGCCTGGTTCGCACTGGCCCCAGCTGGTAGAGAGCACCTTGGCCGTGTCGTCACCAACCATGCGGGAGTAGACGTTGATCGGCCCGTTTCCTCCGTTCGGCCCCGAGTAGACCGAGATGGACGACGAGGGGGCCAGTCCGGCGACCACCTCGATGTCGAGTGCCGCCTCCCCTGCCTGGGGCCCGACCGCTCCCCCGTCCACGGCCACCGTGGAGACCGGGACGTTGATGCCGAAACAGGCCTCGTAGGTGGCGATGTCGCTCTGGTTGAAGGGTTCCAGTTCGAAGAGCGCCACCCGTTGTCCTGCCCCGACCCGGCCCTTCCCGTACAGGGTGGTGAACCCGTAGCTCGACGCCAGCTGGTCGGCGGTCCAACCACCGTAGAAGTTCCCACCCCTGGCGTCGGAACAGGCGGTGGGCCCGACGTGGGCCACAGAGGCCCTGGCCGACAGTGTCCCCGTCCCGCCGGTCGCTACTGGGCCCGATCCGTACCCCACCACAGGGACGGGACGCACTTTCAGCTGCGGTCGGGAGCGGGACAACGTGGTCAGTCCGATGACCCCGTCGATCGATCGAGACAGCGAGGTCGGCACCTGCGGATTGCCGGTGGTGGCCCGAGCCACCCGGCCGCCGGGGAGACGGGCGTCCACCAGGGGGACGGCGAAGGCGCCCTCCATCTGGGAGACGGTGCCCGTCACCGGAATCAAGAGCCCGTTGGACGACGTGGCACCCAC
The DNA here is from genome assembly GCA_017883105.1 of Acidimicrobiales bacterium. Lineage (GTDB taxonomy): Bacteria > Actinomycetota > Acidimicrobiia > Acidimicrobiales > RAAP-2 > Bog-756. Next base: position 3,106 of record JADGOF010000127.1, on the reverse strand, counting down.
CCGCAGACCGGTCGATGCCAACCAGGCCCGTGTGGCATCGATGGTGACCGGCGTCGGACCGAACCGGCCTGCGAACTGTCCCGCGGCGAGATATCGGCCGTACTCGGGTGATCCCGTAGTGGACACCGCCCGGGCGAAGGACTCGAGGGCCGCCGGGTCCCGCGGCTTCAAGGAGACATCGGCGGAGATCACGCTGGTGCTGTTGGTCGAACCCAGCACCGTGGAACCGGATGGGAGCGAGGGGACATTGCCGACCAGTCGCGTCATCCCGTTCGACCGGGCCCCGGTGGTGGGAACGGCGGCGCCGGCGGCGGCGGCCCCGACCAGGCCCGCTACCAGAAGTGCGGCCGTCGCCGTGATCGACCGGGCCAGAGGTCGGTGGAGACCACGCGCACCGTTGAGCCCGGCTCTATCCGGAGAACTGGTCATGGGTCCAGTCTTCCGCATCAACGACCGCGTGCCTCGTCGCCGGCCTCATCGTCGCTCGGGTCGGCGTCCGGCGAGGCATCACGGCGAACACCATCTCCGTCCTCGTCGCGCCACTGACGCAGGCGCTGGGCCACCACGGCCTCGTGGCCCCGGTCACTCGGCTCGTAGTAGCGGTTCCGGACCAGTGCATCCGGTCGGTACTGCTGGTTGGCCCAGGCCCCGGGCTGGTCGTGGGGGTAGACGTAGCCCTGGCCATGGCCTATGGACGAAGCGCTCCGGTAGTGGGCATCCCGCAGGTGGGCCGGGACGTCCCCCCGGGGGCCTTGGCGGACGTCCTGCTGGGCGCGGCCGAGGGCCACGGTGACCCGGTTCGATTTCGGGGCGCAGGCCAAGTGGACCACGGCCTGGGCCAGATTGAGCTGGGCTTCGGGCAGCCCCACGAACTCGACGGCCCGGGCGGCGGCATCGGCCACCACCAATGCCAATGGGTCGGCCTCTCCCACATCTTCGCTGGCCAGGATGACCAGCCGGCGGGCGATGAACCGGGCGTCTTCCCCGGACTCCAGCATGCGGGCCAACCAGTAGAGGCCGGCATCGGGGTCCGAGCCCCGCACCGACTTGATGAAGGCACTCACCTGGTCGTAGTGGTCCTCGTCGCCGTAGTGGTGCAGGCGGGAGTGCCGCGCCCGCTCCACGTCCGCCAAAGTGACCGGGCGCGAGCCGGCCAGTGCCAACGCCACCTCCAGAGTGGTGAGCACGGCACGGGCGTCCCCATCGGCCAGGCCGATCAGGGCTGCCACCGCGTCGGGTTCCGCGGTGGCGCCCTCCACCTGCAGACCGCGGCCGACGACCTCCCCCAGCTCGTCGGCGGACAGGGGCTCGAGACGCCACAACGTCGACCGCGACAGCAACGGAGCATTGACCTCGAAGAAGGGGTTTTCGGTGGTGGCGCCGATGAGGACGAGGAGTCCCTCCTCCACGGAGGGAAGCAGTGCATCCTGTTGGGACCGGTTGAACCGGTGCACCTCGTCGAGGAAGAGGATGGTTCCCCGTCCCTGCTCACCCAGTAACCGGCGCGCACCGTCGACCACCTCCCGGACGTCCTTGACCCCGGCGCTGACCGCCGACAGCGGAACGAAGTGCTTGGCGGTAGCCGTGGCCACCACCGAGGCCAGGGTGGTCTTTCCAGTGCCGGGTGGGCCCCACAGGATGGCCGAGGTCAGGCGGTCGGCCTCGATCAGGGCCCGAAGCGGGGCCCCGGGGCCCACCAGGTGCTGTTGGCCGATGATCTCGTCGAGGGTGCGGGGCCGGAGACGAGCGGCCAGGGGGGCCCCGGCAGCCAACCGCTCCTCTGCCGCGCCGGAGAAGAGGTCGTCACCGGCCATGGCTGCCCGATCAGTCCAGTTTCGGGATCGGTTGCAGGCCCAGATCGGCCAGTATCCCGGGGGCCAGGGGCTTCGGGGCGCCGGTCATCGGGTCCGATCCCGACTGCGTCTTCGGGAAGGCGATCACCTCGCGGATGCTCTCCTCGCCGGCGAATATGGCCACCAACCGATCGATTCCCACCGCGAAACCGGCGTGCGGCGGAGCACCGAACCGGAAGGCCCCGAGTAGGAAGCCGAAGCGGGCCTTGGCCTCCTCCTCCCCGACGCCCAACACGGCGAACACCCGGCTCTGGATATCCTCACGGTGGATCCGGACACTGCCCGAGCCCAGTTCCCATCCGTTGAGCACCAGGTCGTAGGCCTGGGACCGGACCGATGCAGGATCCTGCTCCAGACGGTCGAGGTCCTCGGGGTGGGGCATGGTGAAGGGATGGTGAGCGGCAACCGGATGACCGGCATCGTCGACCCCGTCGAACATGGGGAAGTCGACCACCCACAGGTAGCGGTGGGGGCCTTCGCTCACCGGGCTCCCGCCGAGCTCGAGGCGGAGCTGGCCGAGCACCGTGCAGACCAGCCGGTACTCATCGGCCACGATCAGGATCAGGTCCCCCGCCGCCGCGCCGGTGGTCGACAACACGCCGGCCTGTTCGTCATCGGAGAGGAACTTGGTGATGGGTGACTCCAGGGCCAGCGATGCCTCCGCCGGGTCGGCGCCCTCCGCATGGGCCACCTTCAACCAGGCCAGCCCCTTGGCCCCGAGGGCCCTGGCCCGGTCGGTGAGGCTGTCCAGCTTCGACCGGGTGAGGGTGGCCCCGCCTTCGAGCACGATGGCCTTGACGCACGGTGAGGAAAAGGCCCGGAACCCGGTGTCCGCGAAGACGGGGGACAGCTCGATCAGCTCCATCCCGAAGCGGATGTCGGGCTTGTCGGATCCGTAGCGGTCGATGGCCTCTGCCCAGGTCATCCGGGGGATGTCGCCCGGCCGTTCGCCGGTGGCGGCCTCGGCGGCGTCCAGGACCGCTTCCGACACGAAGGCGAAGACGTCCTCCTGAGTGACGAAGGACGCCTCGACGTCCAACTGGGAGAACTCGAACTGGCGGTCGGCCCGCAGATCCTCATCCCGGAGACAGCGGGCGATCTGGTAGTAGCGGTCCACCCCGGCCACCATCAGCAACTGCTTGGCCAACTGGGGGCTCTGGGGAAGGACGTAGCACGAGCCGGGGCTGAGCCGACTGGGCACGGTGAACTCCCGGGCCCCTTCCGGGGTCGGGGCCCACAGCAGCGGTGTCTCC
>JADGOF010000126.1 GCA_017883105.1 Acidimicrobiales bacterium | reverse complement strand
GGCTATCTCCGACTCGCCGAAATGGCCCCGCAACCCTTGACGGGCACTGATCAATGGGTGGTGAGCGACCTCACGCATTCTCGTGACTGATCGGAGCTAAGGTCCGAACAATTGTTGTGACGATCTCGTTCAAGCGGATCGACGAATACCGGGCCAGTGGGGACGACTGGGGTGATACATGATGCGCGACGTCTATATCGCGGCGGTGGGGATGATCCCGTTCGGGAAGTACCCTGACCGGGGGATCAAGGATCTCACGGCTTGGACCATGCAGAACCTGCTGGCCCACAGCCCGGTCACCCAAGAAGCCATCGAGGCAGCCTGGTTCGCCAACGCGGGTTGGGGGATGCAGATCGGCCAGCACTGCATCCGGGGCCAGGTGGCCTTGGGGCCACTGGGCATGGGCGGGATCCCGATCATGAACGTCGAGAACGCCTGTGCAGGCGGTTCGTCGGCTTTCCACGGAGCCTGGCTCGGAGTTGCCGCCGGGGCCTACGACGCGGCACTGGCGATCGGGGTCGAGAAGACGTTCGTCGCCACCGGTGCAACCCCCGAACAGAAGGCGCAGGGCTTCAAAGGATTCCTGGCCGGCACCGACGTCGAGGTCACGACCAGGCTCATCGAGCAGGTGCAGGCCGATGCCGAGCTGCGGCGACAAGAGCTCGAAGCACGTGGAGAGCTGACCCACGGGGAGGGGGGCGGGGCCCGCAGCCCTTTCATGGACATCTACTCGATGGGAGCTCGGGCCCACATGGCGTCCTACGGATCGACCCAGGAGCAACTGGCGATCATCGCGGCGAAGAACCACCACCACGGCTCGCTGAATCCCGATGCGCAGTACCGCATGGAGATGACCGTCGAGGAGGTCCTGGCCGATCGGCTGGTCTCGCATCCGCTCACCCGGGCCATGTGCGCGCCGATCGGCGACGGCGCCGCCGCGGCGATCCTGGTCTCGGGGGACTACCTCGATCGGCTCGTCGACGTCCGGCCGGTGAAGGTGAGAGCCTCGGTGCTGGCCTCGGGTGGTGCCCAACGCGGCAACCAGTCGACTCGGGCCGCGCTCAAGGCCTACGACCTCGCCAGCGTCGGACCCGAGAGCATCGACACCGCCGAGGTGCACGATGCAACCGCCTTTGGAGAGCTCGCCCAGACCGAGGCCCTCGGCTTCTGCGAACCCGGTGACGGGGGCCGGTACGCCGAGTCGGGCGCTACGGCACTCGGAGGGGTTCGTCCCATCAACCCGAGCGGCGGACTGGAGTGCCGGGGTCACCCGATCGGCGCCACCGGCTTGGCCCAGATCGCCGAGCTGGTGTTCCAGCTGCGGGGCGAGGCCGGCGATCGACAGGTCGAGGGTGCTCGGATGGCCCTGGCAGAGAACGGTGGCGGCTTCATAGCGAACGGTGAGGCCGCGGTCGCGATTCACATCCTCGAAGGACCCGGATCATGAACAGTTCGCCCGCCACCCTGGCCGAGGTACTCGAGGCGCAGGCTTCCGCCCTGGGCGACGCGCCGTTTCTCCGCTTCGAAGAACGGACGATCTCCTTCGCCTCACTCGACCGCCAAGTGAACCGGGCCGCCAACGGGCTCGCGGCCCTCGGTGTGACCAGTGGTGTGGGGGTGGCGATCATGCTTCCCAATTCACCCGAGTGGCTCTTCACCTACTTCGCCGTCCAGAAGCTGGGTGCCTGCGCAGTGCCGGTCAACGTGGCCCTCAAGGGCGAGTCGCTGCGCCATGTGCTCGACCATTCCGACTCGGCGGTGTTGGTGACGCACCTCGACCTGATCGATGCAGTGCTCAACGTCCTCGACACGTGCCCGCAGGTGCGCCACGTTGTCGTTGACACGACCGATGTCAACGAGAGCCCGGAGCTCCCCCGCGGGTGGCGGACGTTGGCTTCACTGATGGACGCGCTCGACACCGCGCCGCACGCGGTGATCGACCCCGATGCCATCTGCATGCTGCTGTACACCTCGGGCACCACCGGCTCGCCGAAGGGTGTGGTCAACCGCTACCGCGGACTGAACATCGAAGGCATCAAGCTGCTCGGTGGCATGCTCCAGCCCGACGACGTGCTCTACACCTGCCTCCCGCTCTTCCACGCCAATGCCCTCTTGCTCACGACGGTGCGCGCTCTCGTGCTGGGGCTTCCCATGGTGCTGTCACGCCGGTTCTCGGCCAGTCGGTTCTGGGACGAGATGTGCCGCTACGGCGTGACCACCTTCAACGCGCTCGGAGCCATGATCCCCATCCTCATGAAGCAGCCCGAACGTCCCGAGCACAGCGACAACCCGGTGCGGGTGGTCTTCAGCGCAGCCTGTCCCGCATGGGTATGGGCCGATTTCGAGGAGCGGTTCGGAGTGCAGATCATCGAGGGCTACGCCGCCGTCGACGGGGGCGGCTTCGTGATCATCAACTTCGGCCAGTCGCCCAAGGGATCGATCGGCAAGCCGTTCTCACCCATCAAGCTAGTCGACGACGACGGCGCCGAAGTCCCCGTCGGCACGCCCGGAGAGCTGCTCTTCGCCGTCGACGATCCCCAAGCGCGCAAGGTCGAGTACTACAAGAACGCCGACGCCACCAACGACAAGATCCGTGACGGGTGGCTGCACACCGGTGACCTCGTCCACAGCGACAAAGACGGCAACCTGTACTTCGTCGATCGCAAGACCGACTCGGTGCGCCGTCGGGGCGAGAACATCTCGTCCTGGGAGGTGGAGCGCGAGCTCAATCGCCACCCGAAGGTGCTCGAGTCGGCCGTATTCGGCGTGCCGTCGGAGCTCGGTGAGGACGATGTGATGGCAGTCATCGTGCCGCAGCCGGACGTCGACCTGCGCGCTGATGAGATCATGGCCCATGCCGAAGAACACCTTGCGCCGTTCATGGTGCCTCGTTACGTCGAGTTCCGGGACGCCCTCCCTAAGACCGAAACCCATCGCGTCCAGAAAACCGAACTGAAGGCGGCCGGGGTCGGTCCCGACACGTGGGACCGCGAGATGCAGAGCACCGCATAGAAGCGGGGTGCGGTGAAACCGAGCGCCACGACGACAGAGACCCAACAGAGACATGGAGGAAGACCCGTGGAAGTTCAAGAAGCTATTGGCACCCGCCGCTCGTACCGTTTCCTGCGGCCCTACCAAGACGTCGAGCTGGAGAAGATCCAGAAGATGCTCGAGGCGGCGCGCCTGTCCTCGTTCTGGGGCAATGTCGGCGCATTGCGCGCCGTGGTGGTACGCCGCCACCACGCGTCCGCCGATGTGATGGATTCCCTGATGGCCGCGGTCGCCGGCTACCAGATCGACGTGGCCCCGGTCATCATCGTCTGGTACCTGGACTGGCACGCGCTGGAGGTGCAAGGAGACCGCTTGCACGAACTGGTCGACGCCCGCGCTCTGGGCATCGACCTGGACGCGACCCATGAGGCGTTGGACGAGAAGCTGATCCCGTTCTTCAATGCGATCATGGACCACATCAAGACCACCGGCCTCACCGAGATGGACTGCGGCCAGGGGATCGCCCAGGCCACCCTGATGGCGATCGAGCAGGGCCTCGGCACCTGTTGCCTCGGCAGTGCGAAGGAAGAGGCCATCCGCCAGAACCTGGGGCTGCCCGACACTGCCAAGGTGCTGGTTCTCCAGACCGTTGGGTACCCCTTCGAGTCCAAAGAAGCCGGTGGCCAACGGCCCCGCCAGCCGTTCGAGGAGTTGTTCCACCTCGATCGGGTCGGGAACCCGTTCCCCCGCGATCCCGGAGTCGTGGATGAGCTGAGGCAGTCGAAGATGCTCCAGGACGCCGCGCCGCTTCCCGACCGCGGCGAAGAGCTGCGCTCCATGCAGAAGGTCCTTGATATCCCCGACGTCATTTGAGAGGGATGCCATGAAGATCGCTGATATGGAAGTGGACCTGACCGTCGAGGAACGTGAGGTCTGCGACACGGTGCAGCGTTTTGCCGTCGAAGTGATGCGACCCATCGGGCAGCAGCTCGACCTGCTCTCGCCCGAGGAGGTCATCGCCGAGGGCTCGCCCCTCTGGACGGTCTTCGACAAATACCGCTCGCTCGAGCTCGACGAGCTCCAAACCGACTGGGCGGCCGGTTCCGACCTCAACCCGGCCCGGCAGGCCCGATTGCAGTGCATCGTCGGCGAGATCCTGGGCTGGGGCGATGCCGGCCTTGCCATCAGCCTCGGCGTGTCGTCCTTCCCCCGGACCATGGCGAACATGACGGGCGACAAGGCACTCATCGAGCGTTTTGGCGCACCGGACTCGATCGGCTGCTGGCCGATCACCGAGCCAGACCACGGCAGCGACCTCATCTACTACGGGGGCAACGTCGAGGACATGCCGGGCAAGCCCAACTGCATCGCGGCCAAAGACGGGGACCATTTCGTCATCAACGGCCAGAAGGCCGCCTGGGTCTCGAATGGCTCCATCGCCACCGTGGCGGCGCTGTTCTGTGCAGTGGACATGGGCGACGGCAAACTGACCGGTCTGGGAGGGTTCCTCGTCCCCCTCGACGAGAAGGGTGTCACCCGGGGCAAGCCACTCGACAAGCTGGGGCAACGGGCGCTCAACCAAGGGGAGATCTTCTTCGACGAGGTCCGAGTGCCCGCCGACCATCTCGTGCTGAACCCTGAGCTATCGGCGTTCACCCAAGATGTCGTGCTGTCGGCAGCAAACGGTGGCATGGGCACGACGTTCGTCGGCCTTGCGCAAGCGGCCCTCGACCTGGCCGTCGACTACGCAAAGGAGCGCATCCAGGGAGGTACACCGATCTTCCGCCACCAAAGCGTGAAAGGCCGGCTCTTCGAGATGTTCCGCAAGGTCGAGGCCGCTCGGGCGCTCAGCCGCCGCACCATCCTCATCAACTCGATGAGCATGCCGCCCATGCCGCATCTGGCGGTGGCCTCCAAGGTCACCTCGACCCAAGCGGCCTTCGAGGTGGCCAGCGAGGCGCTCGGTGTCTTCGGCGGCAATGGTCTCAGCCGCGAGTACCCGATCGAGAAGATGCTGCGCGATGCGCGCGCCTCGATGATCGAAGACGGCTGCAACTTCGTGCTCAGCCTGGCCGCCGCCGAACGCCTCTGAGTTTTTCGGGGCTGTCGTCGCGTCGACCGGCGGCTGGATCCTGCGCACCGGCGCTGACGAACACCCGTCCGCTGCCCGCTCGATCAGCGATGGCGATGATAGTCCGAGCTGTCGAGAATTGGCTCTACGTTCTCACCACGCCTGACACCTGTAGGACACCAATATCTCGATCGTGACGCACCGGCCCGACCGGGAGTCCATCTCCGCTATCAAGACGTTGCAGTCTCGCCCTGCGATTGCTGGAAGATGGATCGCGGCGTTGGTCGAACCACCGAGCGCCATCATGGCCACGATCGCATTGCGGAAGGATGGAGCGCTGAGAATCTCTGAGGGCCGCAGTCCGTCGATGGCCATGGCAACCGAACGACGGCCAGCATCTGCGGCCAGACGCCTCTGATGGGAATTGCCGGCCGGAACCGAGGAGGCCCCTGGCATGGTCATGCCGAGCACTTCAGCGATCGCGGTCATCGTCGAAGCCGTTCCCATGACATTGCATGTGCCCGGTGAACATGCATAACCGTCCTCGATCTCGTACCAGTCGTCCATCGAGATATTGCCGGCGACCAACTCTTCCGAATACTTCCACGCTGTGATAGCAGCACCAAGCCGTTCGCCCTTCCAGTTGCCGTGCATCATGAACCCGGCAGGTACGTAGATCGAAGGAATGTCCGCGCTCACCGCCCCCATCAGGAGGGCCGGGGTCGTCTTGTCACAGCCACCCAGGAGCACCGCTGCATCCAGTGGATGACTCCGCAACACTTCTTCGGTCTCCATCGCCGCCAGGTTCCGGTAGAGCATGGTGGTCGGCTTCATCAACGTCTCGCCCAAGGACATCACCGGAATCTCCAAGGGGAATCCACCAGCCGACCAGACTCCCCGTTTGACCGCGTCGGCCACATCGTGGAGGTGGGCATGACACGGGTTCGCCTCCGACCACGTTGTCACGATGCCAACAACTGGCTTCCCTTCGAAGTCCTTCAGGGAGAACCCGGACTGCATCGTGCGACCCCGATGCTCGAATGAGAAAGGGCCTTGTCCATACCAGCGACTACTGCGTAGCTCCACAGGCACGGGAGCGGGATCGCCGACCCTGTCGATGTTGTCGGTGCTCATGTCGACCGCCAGTCTTCTTCTCTGTGGAGGATCAATCGGACGGTACCTCACATCGACCGAATGCGATTGTGCCGTCGATCAACGCTCCCGAGCGGGATTTCCCTGACCTCCTGGCGTAGTGTCGACGTGCCGACCGGGGGCAGGCAACTTCCGCGAGCGCTCACGGAGCTGAGCCTTCAGGTCTTGCCGAAACCCGCTGACTCGACAGCCGCTCCTGCCTCGGGTCGTCGCCAGGATTGTTCGACACCAGCGATGAGTCCGGCAGGGGTTCGAACATAGCCCCATCACTTCTGTTGCCGACCTTGAAGCTACGTTCGCGGGACCCGAATTCGGCCGTTCCTTTGCGTTCTTGGCCGCGTAACCCCTAGTCAGCGGGCCAAAAGGGGTTCGAACATAGTCGCATAACCTCCACCGAGTTGTGAGAATTACAACGTTTTCCCTGGTCAGAGCGTGTTCTTCATTGGCAATCTCAAACGTGTGCCAACGTGCGATGTTCGAA
>JADGOF010000125.1 GCA_017883105.1 Acidimicrobiales bacterium | reverse complement strand
ATCGAGGCGGTCACGCCGGGCATTGAGCCCGCCATGACCGCCGTCCAGGCGCACGTAGTCGGCTGCGCCGGAGCGGTACGAATCATCCACACCTGTGCATCATCGGATGCCGCTGCCGCATGTTCGATCGGATGCGTAGCCGTTGGCGGGTCCCGATCTGCCGTGTGACCAGGCAGTCATCGGTGAGGGTGACATTCAAGGTGACGTCGATCCGGACCATGGACCCATGGATCGATCTCCGGACGCCCGTCGCCGAGCGCTGCGATGCTCTCGATAGGGCGGCTCGGCTCCGCCGGCGGTGCTGAGTACTACCTCGACAAGGTTGCCAACTGCGTTGACGACTACTACCTCGGTCGGGGCGAGGCGCCCGGTAGGTGGATAGGAGTGGCGTCTGAACAGCTCGGGCTTGACGGTCAGGTCGATGCGCAAGCCCTTCGAAACCTACTGGCCGGCACCTCGGCTACAGGCGAGAGGCTGGGCATGCAGCTCCGTCCGGAGCGACGCCCCGGCTACGACCTGACCTTCTCGGCCCCCAAGGGCATCTCCCTGCTCTGGGCACTCGGCCCTGGAGACGTACCGGGAACTATCTCCGATGCCCACGACCGGGCCGTGGTCGCCGTGCTCGACCACCTGTCCAAAGAAGCTTGCTATGCCCGCAGAGGACGTGACGGGAAGCAGCTCATCGAGGCCGAGGGCTTCATCGGGGCGGCGTTCCGGCACCGAACCAGTCGGGCCGGCGACCCCCAGCTCCACACCCACGTCGTCGTGCCCAACCTGGTCCAAGGATCCGACGGCCGGTGGTCTGCCCCTGATGGGAGGCACCTCTACCAATGGCAGAAGGTTGCCGGCACTCTCTACCAGTCCGCGCTCAGGGCCGAACTCGCACCGCTCGGCCTCGCGTGGGACGTCCGGCGCAACGGTCTGAGCGAGGTGCGGGACATCCCAAAGACGGTGCTTCGGATGTTCTCCAAGCGGCGGTTGGACATCGAGCAGGCGATGGAGCAGCGGGGAAGCACGTCGTCGGCAGGCGCGGCGAAGGCGGCGCTCGCCACCCGACCAAGGAAGCCGGCCTCTGGCGTTGCCGTCGACGTACTGCGAGAGGGATGGACGGAGCAGCTCGCCACGATCGGCATCCCGGACGGAGCGGGCGGCACCCGGCCAGCCGGTGTCGACGACCTGACCGCTGCCCTTGGGGGTGAAGTACCCACCGGACCCAAGCCCACAGAAGTCGAGGAGATCTTCCGGGTTCTGGCGGGGGAGCAGGGAGTCTCGCTCGACGACTGGGAGATCGACGAGCACCATCTCTCGGACACCGGTGCCCCCGGTACCCGGGTGCTGCCCGTCACCCTGCTCGGATCGAGCTTCTCTCGACGAGACGCCATCAGTGCGGTAGCCAGGGCATTCGACGTCACCCCCGACGAGGCAGCGTCGCTGACGGCCAGATTCCTTGATCGGGAGGGAGTGGTGCGGGTCCTCGCCGATCCCGGTGCCGGTACCGAGCACATCCGGACCCGGACCGGCCACGTCGTCCCGGCCACGAGCGGCGACCGGCGGTATACGACCACCGAGTTACTGGCCGCCGAGCAGCGGATCGTCGCTGCGGCCACCGGCCGTGTCGGTGCAGCGACGGCCCAGGTGGGAGCGACCACGGTCGACGATGTCCTCGAACGCCACGCCCACCTGGACGGCGAACAGGCCCAGGGGGTCCGGCAACTCCTCACCTCGGGCAACGGCTACGACCTGGTAATCGGGCAGGCCGGAACCGGCAAGTCGACCATGCTGGGAGCCGCCCGGGTGGGCTGGGAGGATGCCGGCTTCCGGGTCATCGGCACTGCTGTTGCGGCCAGGACGGCCGCCGATCTCGAGAGAGGTACCGGCATCCCGAGCTCCTCACTGACCCAACTCCTGGCCGACCTCCGGGAGGGCGGTGGGCTGACCTCCCGGCACGTGATCGTCGTGGACGAGGCCTCCATGGTGGGGACACGCCCGCTCGACCAGCTCCGCTCCTACGTCGACGGTGCCGGGGCCAAGCTGGTCCTCGTCGGCGACAACCGCCAGCTGTCCTCCATCGACGCCGGCGGGGCACTACGCACCCTGTCCGCCGAACTGGGCGACCACGTCGTCACCCTCACCACCAACCGCCGCCAGGCCGGCGCCGACCAGCAGTGGGAGCGAGATGCCCTCGCTGCCCTGCGGGAGGGAAACGTCACCCCGGCCGTCACCGCCTATGCCGAGCAGGGCCGAGTGACCCTCGCCGGCACCATCGACGAAGCCCGACATCACATTGTCGAGGATTGGTGGGCGGTTCACCGCGACCACACAACCCGTGATCACACGACCGCCATCCTGGCCATCCGGCGGTCCGATGTCGCAGCACTCAACGACATGGTCCGGGCCCGACGCCAGGCAGCGGGTGAGCTGGGCGAAGAGCTCAGGATCGGCGCCAAGGCGTTCAGCGTGGGGGACAGGGTCATCTTCGAGAAGAACCAGCGGGTGCCGGCCGCAGATCTCGGTGGTGCGCCCGCACTGCTCAGGCTCCGCAACGGCACGTTCGGCACAGTGGTGGCGGTCACGGTACCAACGAAGAATGCGCCAACGAACAACACTCTCACCAGCGAGGGTGACGTATCCCGAACCCAGGGTGACGTTGCCGGCGGCATCGAGGATGATGCCCGCGCCCAACCGACGGGGTCGCTAGTCGTCCAGCTCGACGACGGGAGTCGAGCCGTTCTCCCCCGCAGCTACGCCGAGACCTCCACCAGCCTCGGATACGCCCTCACGGTCTTCCGTTCCCAGGGGATCACCGTTGATCACACATTCGGCCTCGGTGGCGACAGCCTCTACCAGGAGGCCGGCTACACCCAGCTCTCACGGGGCCGGCGGTCGAACAACCTGTACGTCGCCTCCCCGGAGAACCCGAGGTGGGAGATCGGCCACCACGCCGACGACCTCACCCAGCGCGACGGCCTCCAATCCCTGGTCGACGCCCTGTCCCAGAACCGGGAGCAGACCATGGCCCGGGACCGACTGCCCACCTGGCCGACCGTGGCATCCGAAGACCTCGGTGCCGCCTTCCGGGAGCATGCCTCCCTCGGCCAGTGGATCACCGATCACGCTCCGGCTGACGTGACCCGCCAGCTGGCCGATGCCTACCTCCGACCCCTCGATACATCGAGTGCCGAACAACCCCGGCCCGGAGCCGATGACGACGTGAAGACCCTCCTCGCCGCACAACGGCAGCGCGAGGCATGGGTCGGTCGTCACCGCACGGAAATCGACACCTGGTCCCGGCTGGACAGGGACCTCCGGCGTCACGAGTATCGACTTGGCCAAGCCGCTGCCTACAGCCAACCGGACCACACGACGGCCGTCCTGGGTCCGCTTCCCGAGCGCATCACTGGTGTCGAACGGTGGCAGTCCGCGGCAGGTGCAATCGAGGCATACCGAGGCCGATGGGGCGTCGACACCGCGGACGCTCTCGGCCCCGAGCCACTCGACCCCGAACGGCGTGTCCACTGGCAGAGTGCAGTCGGTACCATCGAGTCGGCCGGCTTCACGGCACTCGGTAGCTCGGATGGCGAACTCGACCAGCCGTGGCTCTCGTCACTGTGGGATCGGGTGCATGCCCTCGACACCGCGCGCTCCGATGCCGCCCACGACATGGTGCCATTGCCGGAACCACCGCCATTCTCCTGGAGTCGCGACAGCGACTCGGGACGCGACCTCGGCGACGGCTTCGGGCTGTGATGGACCTGCCTCCTGGTGACGATACAGGCCACGGCTACGATCCGGCCACGCCATGAGCTACGACCGACGTGCCCGTCCGACGATCCGATGTCTTGTCGAAGACCTCGCCCTCGAGCTGCCCGAGTTGGTGGTCGATCTGGGAGAGATCGACCACCCGTGGCTCGCCGAACTTCGGCGGATCGCGCCGACGTCACCGACGGGTCAGAAGCGCATCCTCTCCATCGCCCACCCGGTCGTCTATCGGCTGCGAGTATCGACCGAACGAGGGGCCACCTGGATCGACGATGACGGGGTGGTGTGGCTCTGTGCGGTCCGTCGCAGAGAGGACGGGTCCGACAGCGACGCCTTCGAATGGTTCGCGCAGCTGCACGCTTCCGACCGGCTCCTGCCGACCGACGACGACCACCTGCGGGACCAAGCCGAAGAGGTCCTCCGCCTCCATCGGCGACTGACCTCGGACCTGTTCGAGCTGGTCGACCGTGCGCTCGCCGACCGCGGGACCGAGTGCGCCACGGATCTCGACGGCTGGCTGCCGGCCAGGGTGCTCGTGATCCAAGCCGGCGGGGTCGAGGAGATCTGGTGCGGGATCTGCGTCCGGGCGACTGACGGGGCCTTCATCCGTCCGGAGTTGCGCGACGTGTTGTTCGCGTCGCTCGAAGCCCATGTCTCTCCGGCGGTCTTCGAAGCACGCGACGACTGGCCTACCGGCGACATCGCCTGGTACGAGTCGGTCAGGCTGGGGCTCCGCTAGCTGTTCTGCCCGACTCCGCCCGAGACACGCTGGACGTCGTCGAGCGGCTTGCCAAGCAGGTGGGCGGCGAGGGCTGCGTCCCCGGAAGCGAGGACCGACCGGGCCCGATCAATGCCCTTCTCGATGAGATCGGCATGGCGGACGGCGTACTCCTGAACGGCACGGTCCACCACCTCGGCCTGGGTCGTGTCGACCAGGGCCGCCAGGTAGCGGATGCGCTCCTTCGTCTCCACGTTCACTTTGATCGGTGCCTGAGCCATCGCACTCACCTCCTGATACCTAAAGTGTAGTGGTACCTAAGTACCTAAGCAAGCGGCGATCGAGTGTCTGTCGGTGAAGAACGAAAGAGCCGAAAGACGAGCTAGATCTCCTGCGGTCCTCGTCAGGATCCGCGTCGGGGTCCCCATGTTCATCCTCCCGCCGGCACCATTGACCTCCAAGCAGCTGGATCTGCTTGGGGCGGTAGATTCGCAAGATTTCGGATCCGGTCGGTTACCTCCGCCTGGTAGGCGATGAGTGCGGCGATATAGAGCCGGTAGAGATCATCGTCAATCACGACAAGTTCGTCGACGGTCCTCCATGGGCCTGGGACAACCTGTCCCAAGGCCCGCTCATCGATCCGACCCATTCGATGAAGGATGACATTTCGAATAGCGCCAAACTCGTTGAGTGCTTGGCGGAGATCGTCGGGTATCGGCCTGCCCGGCATCGGACGAAGTTTGATTCTCTTGAGGAGATCCTCCCACCTGTCGGCGGCCGGCATTTCCTTTGAGGGCGCTTTCAGCGGCCGCTGCAGTAGCTCATCGGCTAGGTCCTTCGTGAGGTGAGTAAGCGCTTGGGCTCCTTCAATCGAAAGTACGCCGCGCTCCCGTAGGTCCCGGTTTCGCAGTCGATTCTGTTCGAACATGCGCTTCCGTGTATCCGGGTTCGCATCCAAAATGAGGGGGTATAGCCCTGAACCCATTGACTCGATGGCATCTTCGATACCTCCGTAGATTGTGACTAACGTCATCGCGTTCCAATGATCCAGCGCACGCTGGGCAGACGCTCTCATCCTCGCGACACGCTCGTCATCGGTGACCTCTTGCTCCTGCCGTGAGAGGGCAAGTGGGACTCCGTGCCTGGCCCAGATCCGAGAGTCGATCGCCTCGATGGTGAGGCTACTGAGTTCAAGCATCACTGCTCTAGGTCCGGCTTCGGCCGTTTCTGCGGTCGGTGAAGTCACAACTGGGTCTCCTCCGGAGGGCGACGATGGCACGGATGCATCTCCTGGTCCCGATCGTAAGTGTGGCCAGGCGGGTGGTGACCAATACGGCGGGTTGGGTAGGGCAATGATCTGCCACGCGCAGCGCCCTGTGCATGCTCTCAAGCACCGAACCGAGCTCATTTCCGAAGATCCGTCAAATGCCTTCGCGGTTCTCACCCACCAGGGTCGGGAACGGCTGCGGACGGACATTCGCTTGGCCGCTGACGCTTGAGAGCGGCCAACTCCTCGGTCCAGCGGGGATCATCGGTGACCGGATCGTCCGGCACGTGAGACACGGCGGAACAGCCGGAACCGATGCTGATCGTCTTGCGTACGCGCTCTCGGCACTTCTCAGCGTCTTCGTGCCATTTGAGCCCTGCTGCCTGATCGATCGGTTCGCTGGCGTCGTAGACGGCGAGCCACGCCTCCCGCAGAGCAGCCAACTCCTCCACGACGCAACCGTGACGCCACCAGCACGGCTTGAGCCAGTCGGACTTTGTGGCGTAGCGGACCTGGAGGCTGTTGACCCACTTGGCCAACACCACCAGATCGACGGGCTCGCCATCGGTCGGAGAGGTCCGCCTCTTGACCGGTACCTGTTCGGCCTCCGTCACTGTTGCTGGCCTCCCCGCCTTCAGCTCAACGACCTCGGCCTGGAGCTCGGCCACCTTGTCGAAGAGGTCCCTTATGAGGGCTCGGAGGTCGTCAGGCGACCTGTCGCCCGCGGCGTCAGGCACGCTCGGCCGCCATCGATGTGGCGCCACCGGCCGACTTGACCAGATCGACGAGCCTCCGGTCGTCCCGCCAGGACGGCAGGCGGGTGATCCGGGGTCGGAGGTGCGGGGACACCACCACAGCGTGATTGGGTGCCAGGTTGGCGATGTCTCCGGTCGGCAGCACCGGCATCCGGCGTGGCGTCCACGAGCTCGACCGGCCCGCCTCGTTGTGGGTGACC
>JADGOF010000124.1 GCA_017883105.1 Acidimicrobiales bacterium | reverse complement strand
GGCGGCGACCAGGCCGAAGATGAGGATCGTCTGCGGGGTGAACTGGCCCTTGGACAGCCGGAAGTTGGAGTTGTTGGTCTCCAACAGGTAGATCAAGACACCGAAGAGGGCGGAACCTCCGGCGGCGGCGAAGGAGAAGCGCTTCTCCCGTTCGTCGAGGCGGTCGATGGACCACTTGGTCGGAATATCCGATCGGCCCGGTTCGAGATTGGCCGACTGCACGCTGCTGCGGATCCGGTCGATCCGACCGGCTTTGGAGGCCTTCGCGGCAGTCGAGTCACCCCCGCCCACTTCATCGGAGCCGACATCGTCGCTCCCGTCTCGGTTATCAGATCGGTTGGCCATTGCCCCGAGGCTACCGGTCCCCGGGCGTGGGGTTCGAAGCCGGCCGGCTTTCGCTGCTGTGGCCTGGGTCGGCCCCCACCCCCGCCTTCAGGACGTGCTGATCACCAGGCGCAGACCTGCGTTGTCCTCGGTGGCGATCTCCCAGCAGGCAGCGGGTGCATCGTCGCGCCCGAGGCCGGGCAGGGCAGTGGAGATCGGCTGGGCGTGGGGCAATCCAGACGGGCTTTCAGCCGACAGTCGGAGATGGTGGATACGTCCCGGCCGACCGTGGAGCCACTCGCCGACCGGGTTCGGTGACGACGTATCGGTAGCAGCCACGAGGCGGAGTCCCAGGGGACCGTTCCAGGTCACGTCCATCCATCGGTGGCCCTGGACACGTCCCTCCTCGGCAACGGTGCCGCCGAGGAGATCGACGAAGAGGCCGGCGGCCCCATCGAGATCGGCAACGGCATGTACCACCCACCGCAAGGAGGCCGGGGGCACCGGGCCCGACCCGTCACTCCGCTGACGACGATCGGTGGGGTAGTCGTCGGGCGGCGCACTGCTCCATGGGACCGGTGCCTCGGCCAGCTGGACGACCACGCCGGTCGCCTGTTTGGGGTGGATGAAGGCCTCCAGCCATTCGGGATGGCTGAGATCGATCCCGATCGGGTCGAAACCGGCTGCTCTCACCTTCTCGAGAGCAGAGGCCAGATCGGGAACCTTGAAGGTGAGGTGGTGGGGCCCCGGTCCGCTGTCGGCGATGAAACGGGCCAGGAAGTTGTTCATCTCGGTGTCCCACGGCATGAGCACCTCGACCCGGGCGCCATTGCCGAATCGCAGCTGGCCAGGAGCGAACCCTGGTCCGGGACCGCCCGAGCTCCACTCCGCTCCGAGGTCGACCGCGTAACGGGTCCAGACGTCCTGCCAGCGGTGGACGGCGTGGGCCACATGGTCGAGCACGGTTCCTTGGATTCGCTCACCGGTCATGGTGACAGACTGCTTCCCGGCTGGTCGTGTTGTCGAAACGGGGCCTGATCCGGTAGGCCCTGTGATCGGTTGTGGCCCGGGTGTGTGCCCGGTACCGTCGACAGTATGGATTTTCGTCGTGAATCAGTGGTGGGCCTGGCCAACCAGGTACGCAGTGGAGAAGTGAGTGCAGCGTCCTTGGTCGACCATGCCCTGAGTCGCATTGCCGACTCCAACCCCACTATCAATGCGTTCGTCGCGGTGGACGAAGTGCGGGCGCGGGCCGCAGCAGATGTGGTCGATGCCAAGGTCGCAAAGGGTCTGGATCCCGGCCCGTTGGCCGGGATCCCGATCGGTGTGAAGGACCTGGAGGACGCGGCCGGATACGTCACCACCTTGGGTTCCCGGGGATTTGCCGACCGCCCGCCGGCCTCCCATGACTCCTCGCTGGTCAACCGGCTGGTGACTGCCGGTTGCGTGGTGGTGGGCAAGACCAATACCCCTGAGCTGGGGTGGAAGCCGGATACGGACAATCCGTTGTTCGGTCCGACGCTCAATCCGTGGAATTCCGATTACACGCCGGGCGGCTCATCAGGGGGAAGCGCCGCCGCCATTGCCTCGGGGATGGTCCCTCTGGCCACCGGGTCAGACGGGGGTGGCTCGATCCGCATCCCGTCATCGTGCTGCGGTCTCTCCGGCATGAAGGCGTCGCTTGGTCGCGTGCCCAGTGGGGGAGCGAGCGCACCGGATTGGCAGCATCTGTCGACCAAGGGCCCGATGGCCCGGCGTCTGGCTGACGTGGTCGCCGCCCTCGACGTGGTGGTGGGACCGGATCCCAGCGACCTCCGTTCACTGCCCCGCCCGGAGGCATCGTGGATTGCCGCGCTCGATGACCCGAAACCGCCGCGACGGGTCGCGTGGTCTCCGACGCTCGGGTACGCCGAGGTGGATGCCGAGGTGTTGGCCATCTGTGAGCGGGCAGTGGAGGTGCTGGGCTCGCTGGGCACCGAGGTGGTGCAGGTCGACACGGTCTTCGACGCTGACCCGGTTGACGATTGGCTGACCTTGGCCGGTGTCTACAACCTCAGGACTCATGCCGGCATCCGGGACACACCTGCGTGGGAGCAGGTGGATCCGGTCTTGGCGATGGTGATCGACGGTGCCGCGTCGATCAGCGGGCTGGAGATGGTCCGGGCCGAAGACGCTTGCCATACCCTCAATCTGGCGTTGGTCGAATTGTTTCATGACGTCCGTCTTCTGGTGACACCGACCATGGCGGCCGCGCCTCCGCAACGTTCCCTCGGTGGATCGGGGATGATCAACGGCAAGACCGATCTCAACTGGGTCAAGTTTACCTATCCGTTCAACATGACCCGCTCGCCGGCAGCGACCGTGTGCGTCGGCCTGACCTCTTTGGGCCTGCCGGTCGGGCTCCAGCTGGTCGGTCCTCAGCACGCGGATCTGGTGGTGCTGCGATCCGCGGCGGCACTGGAGGCTGCCATCGACTTCGATGCGGTGGCGCCCTATCCGGAGAGCGTGGCCGACTGAGGGCGGTTGAACGGATCGCTCCTCTTTGAAGCTTGTCGCATTGGTTGCCGTTGATCGAGGGCTATGCCCTGAGCTGGGTCCACCGACGTGTTGGTCGGGCTACCATGTCCACCTGCCTGTCCAGGGCCTTCGGCGCCATGGACATCTATCGGGCGCTTAGCTCAGTTGGTTAGAGCGCAGCCTTCACACGGCTGAGGTCGGAGGTTCGAGTCCTCTAGCGCCCACCAGGTCAGAGGCACTTTCTGGGGTCGGAGCCAGAAGGCCTGCCCTACAGATGCCCTACAGAAGCTGGAAACGGCGTAGGGTGTCGGGCATGGCCGGTCGAGCGAGCACGAAGAGCCAACCGGGCACCATGCGCGAGCGGTCGCCGGGCCACTGGGAGCTGCGGGCGTTCATCGGACGCGACCCGAAGAGCGGCAAGCCCCGCCAGGCGACGCGCTCGTTCCACGGGACGCAGCGGGCCGCGGGCAAGGCGCTGTCGGCACTGGTGCCCGAGGTGGAGACGGGCAGGTTCAACCGGTCGAGCGCAACGGTCAGCCAGTTGCTCGACAAGTGGCTCGAAGCCACGGCGGCGAGCCAGCGTCCCCGGACGGTCTACGAGAACCGGCGGAAGATCGAAGGTCGGCTGAGACCGGTGCTCGGACAGATCCGGCTCGACCGGCTAGAGGCCGATGCCATCGACGCCGCCTACCGCGGCTGGCTTGCCGACGGGCTGTCGGCATCGACCGTCCACAAGTACCACTCGATCCTGTCGGCGGCGTGCCGCCAGGCGGTCAAGTGGGGATGGATCGACCGGGCGCCGACCGACCGCGCGTCACCACCGTCGCCGGTCCGGAAGGAGATGGTCGTCCCGACGCCAGCACAGCTCTCCGCACTGGTGAAGGCGGCCGAGGACGACGACGCCGTTCTCGCCACGGCGATGGCTTTGGCGGCCCTGACTGGGGCGCGCCGGGGTGAGCTGGTCGCGCTGCGCTGGTCCGACATCGACCTTGTCGTCGGCCGGGTGCGGATCGCCCGCTCGTTGACGGTCGCTGGGGGAGAGCAGCACACCGGATCGACGAAGACCCATCAGAGCCGGGAACTCGCCCTGGAACCGCTGGGCGTCACCGTGCTCCGGCGGCGCTGGGACCACATGGTGACCCTGTCGGAGGAGGCGGAATCCCCTCTGGTGGCTGATCCCTACGTGCTGAGCTACAACGCCAACGGCGGCACCGCTGCGAACCCGGACACGTTGACGCACGGGTTCGCGAGGATCTGCGCGGAGATGGAGAAACCGGCGCTGAAGCGGTTACGGAAGACGAAACCGAAGGCGACCCGGCCGGACCTTGCCCCGGGTGATCGGTGGCCGTTCCGGTTCCACGATCTTCGGCACTTCTCCGTGACGACGCTGATCGCGGCGGGAGTGGACGTCCGGACCGTGGCCGAACGCCACGGTCACGCCCGGGCCACCATGACGCTCGACCGGTACGCCCACGCACTCCCGGAACGGGATCGGGAGGCGGCCGGCGTGCTGGAGGCAGTGCTGGACCTGTAACCGGCCGAGCTGGGGATCCAGCAGTAGGGATTAGTGGCACTTAGGATCTGAGCGGGGTCTGGTCCCGCCCTCTGTCGTGCTCGCGCCAGTTGCTGCTCCCGGAACCAGGCACCTCGGGGCGTGTGGACGAACCCGTCGCTGGGTAGGGTGTCAGCATGGCGGCACAAGATTTGCGGGTGCGGGACGAGGAGACGCCAGGCAGGCGGATTCTGCCTTTCCTATTGCTCTACACGGGCGTATTTGTCCTGGGTGTCGCCCTGGTAGGAAGTGGCACCCTTGCCCGTGCAGGATGGCTGCACAGAGGCATACAGGTCGGGGTCGGTGCCGTACTGGCTGCGCTCGGACTGTATTTATATTGGAGGGCTCGCCAGAAAGCGAAATGACGTCTGACCGTGTCCAGCGACCGCGCCGGTGACCCTGGGTTCAGGGACCGAATCGACCACATCGAAGCGACAATGCACCAGGCGCAGTCCTATCTGGACAGGACCGAGCACAAGCTGGACCGGCAGTGGAGGCTGCCCCGTACGCACGTCGTGGAGCTTGGGGACGAACCCCTTTCCGTGGCACGGAGCGGTGAGCCAAGGTGCAATCAGCCAGCCATCACGGAGGTAGAGCCTCACGGGGCGTACCAAATAGCGCCTGTGCTCCGGAACCCCGTCCGTTGCATTCGTCCGTTGGGACACGATGGACCCCACGCCTCCACTGTGCGACCCCCTCAGTTTCGGAAGTCGCGATGGCAGGCGATTGTGTGGGAAGACTGACTCCGTGCCCCAGAACGCTGCCGGTTACGCACCGCTGGTTTCCGGGGCGATCCGGTCGGGTGCTCACTATCGCGAGCGCCACACCCCACTCAGATTCGAAGCGCCGGATCAGTGAGCCTTTCGGCGCCCAGTCCGCTTGGCGAATTCGTCGAGGGCGTCGAGGATCTCGACGGCGGCCCACTTCCGGCTCCGGTGGTTCCCTGATACCTTCGTCAGGACCCCGGCATCCACGAGGGTCTCGATGGCCCGGTCGGCTACCTGCTGGCGAATCCCCAGTTCTTCCTGGACGAGAGTCGAGTCGATTGCCGGCTGGCGGAGCAGGAGTTCGGACAGGGGCCACGCCTTCGCGTCCGACCTCGCCGTGATCTTCTCCTTCCATCCCCGGCTTACGTTCCGGATGTCGGCCACCAGATGCCGACCATTGTCGATGGCCTCGAATGACGCTTCTGCCAGGTGTCTGACGATGGGAGCCGGGTCTCCGGCCCGGTATTCGTTGAGCGCCTTGAAGTAGTCGTCGACGTTCACCAGGAGGCCCGCAGATACCGGGACCGTGACGTTCTCGGTCAGGCCCTTGTTCCTGAGGATGGCGTGAATCAGCGCCCGACCGACTCGGCCATTTCCGTCAGGAAACGGGTGGATAGTCTCGAACTGGGCATGGGCGACGGCGGCCTGGACGAACGGAGCGAGGTCGTCCCGGGCAACGAAACGAATGAGGTCGTCCATGGCGACTGGCACTCGGTCGTGATGGGGTGGAACGAAGGTCGCCGTGTGCACGGTCTGACCACCAATCCTTACTTGCTCATTCCGCCAGTCGCCTGTCCATTCAGGATGCTCGTCCTGTAGCAGGGCAGTGTGCATCGCGATGATCGTGGCCTTGTCGAGGTTGTCGGCCAGGGCGATGGCAGATCTCATGGCTGTCGTGTTGGCGACAACCTGAACAGCGTTGCGGCGGCTCTGATCGCCAAGTTCGGCCATGGCGATCGCCTTTGCGCCAGCGGTGAGATTCTCGATCTCCGAGGATGCCGCCGACTCCGAGCGCAACAGGATCGCGGAGAATGGGGCGATTTCCGCCCCGACCTCGGCGTCGAATCGGGCAATGGCAATCGACGCTTCGTTTGCAAGGACCTCCACCTCCGGTGGAAGCTCGACTGCGGGGATCTCCGCGATCGGCGGGGTCACAGCGGCCTGATATGGCCCGCGCTCCTTGTGGCGTTGGCTCTTGGACCCCCAGATGTTGTCCTCGTGGTCGGGCTCCCAGGAACGCTCCTCGTACTCGATGGGTTGCCATGTCGCCGGGGCTAGGTTCAGTCCGCCCTCGGGGTTGGACCGGGCTTTGCGCTGGCCACCGGCCGGTGGCCCCTTGGGTTTCCTAGCTGTGTTCATGTGGCCATTATACACCCAGCTATGACACTAAGTGTGTGTAAGGAGAACCGAAGCACACACGTAACTGTGGCTCGTCAGGTCCTGGGCCGGGCCGACTCCGCCCACCCACTCGTTCAGACCTACATCGGCGAGTAAGTCCTCGCGAACACCCGTTCGATACGCGACAAAGTGCCCTTCACCTGGGAGAATGGTGATTGCTCAACCCCCATGAC
>JADGOF010000123.1 GCA_017883105.1 Acidimicrobiales bacterium | reverse complement strand
CGCGTCGGCCGCTGTGAACTGGACCGCTCCGGCATCGAACGGTGGCTCGGCGATCACCGGGTACACGGTGACCTCGTCGCCCGGCGCCCTGACCTGTACCTCGGCCAGTGCCACCTCGTGCGCCGTAAGTGGTCTGACCAACGGCACCCCCTACACCTTCACAGTGGTGGCCACCAACACCATGGGCAATGGTCCGGCGTCTGCGGCATCCACTGCCGTGACTCCGTCCACCACGCCCGGATCCCCGGCCGGTGTCTCGGCCACGGCCGGCAACGCGTCGGCCACAGTGAGTTGGACTGCTGGTTCGACCGGCGGTTCGGCGATCACCGGCTACACGGTGACCTCGTCGCCCGGCGCCCTGACCTGTACCTCCGCCAGTGCCACCTCGTGCGCCGTGAACGGTCTGACCAACGGGACGCCCTATACCTTCACGGTGGTGGCCACCAATGCCAACGGCAATGGCCCGGCGTCTTCGGCGTCGGCTGCCGTGACTCCAGCCACCACTCCCGGTGCACCGACCGGCGCCAGCGCCACGGCGGGCAACGCCTCCGCTTCGGTGGCCTTCACCGCTCCGGCTTCAAACGGAGGTTCGCCGATCACCGGCTACACGGTGACTGCGATCGACAGCACCACGCCGGGCAACGGTGGACAGACCCACTCGGGTGGATCGAGTCCGATCACCGTCTCCGGCCTGACCAACGGTGACAGCTACACCTTCACGGTGGTTGCGACCAATGCCAGGGGCACCAGCGCTGCATCGTCGCCTTCCAACGCCGTGATTCCTACGGTGTCCGTTCCCGGCGCACCGACCGGTGTTTCGGCCACGGCCGGCGACGCATCGGCGACCGTGTCGTGGACAGCTCCTGCCAATGGGGGATCGCCGATCACCGGCTACACGGTGACTGCCATCGACAGCACCACGCCGGGCAACGGTGGACAGACCCATTCGGGTGGATCGAGTCCGATCACCGTCTCGGGCCTGACCAACGGTGACAGCTACACCTTCACCGTGGTGGCTACCAATGCCATCGGCACCGGCCCGGACTCGGCTCCGTCCAATGCGGTGACACCCGCGAAGTCCGGTCCGGCGCAGATCAACGGGTACTGGACCGTGACCTCGTCGGGAGCAGTGTTCTCGAACGGGGCCGCACCTTTGTACGGCGATGCCAGCTCCCTGTCATTGAGCAGCCCGATCGTCGGATTCGCAGCCACTCCCGATGGCAAGGGCTACTGGTTGGTCGGTTCCGATGGCGGCATCTTCGCCTTCGGTGACGCCGCCTTCCTGGGTTCCATGGGTGGATCGCACCTGAATGAGCCCATCGTTGGAATGGCAGCCACTCCCGACGGCAAGGGCTACTGGCTGGTGGCAGCCGACGGTGGCGTGTTCGCCTTCGGTGACGCCGCCTTCCTGGGTTCCATGGGTGGATCGCACCTGAATGAGCCCGTCGTGGGCATTGCCTCCAACGGCACCGGCTACTGGCTGGTGGCGTCGGATGGCGGGATCTTCGCCTTTGGTGCCGGCTTCTACGGCTCAACCGGCGGTTCGCATCTCAACGCTCCCATCGTGGGAATGTCTGCGGCGCCCGGAGGCACCGGCTACTTGCTGGTCGGCGCCGACGGCGGTGTGTTCACCTACGGAACCGCCAGCTTCCATGGTTCCGCTGCCCAACTCAGCCTGGCTGCTCCGATCGTGAGCATCACGACCAGCGCCACCGGGGGATACGTCCTGGGGAGTGCCGACGGCGGGATCTTCGCCTACGGTTCTACCTTCTACGGCTCCCAGTTCAACACTGCGCTGAACGCACCGGTCGTCGCTGTCGTCTCGTAGTCGCCTGAAGGTAGGCCGGGGGTTGTCCCCGGCCTACCTGGCGGCAGATCGGGTCGCCGACCTCACGATCTGGTGGGACGTGAGGTGGTGGTCAGGAAACCACCGGACCCTGCCTCTGCCGGGCCCGTGAGCGGTCGGGGGGCGCTCCTGTCGGGGGTACCCCTTTCAGTCGCCAATCTAGCAAAGACCATGACTCCCTGGCTGGTGGGCCGGGTGGAGAGCACCGTTATGGCGACGGTACCCTGATCGATCAGGTGGGTGGCGTCGTTGACGACGACCATGTCGCCGTCAGGGAGATAGCCGACTGCTTGACGGGGCTGGCGCCCCTCTTTGATGAGATCGACGAACAGCGGCTCCCCCGGCAGGTGATCGGGAGAGAGATCGTTGGCGACTTCCCGGAGATCCGCCACGGGAAGCTCCCACTTGCCCGCCATGTCGACCACGTTGGTCGAGCAGGTGCCGATGCGGAGGCCGGTGCGGCGGGCCACCGTCAACAGTTTGATGGTCGGATCATCGACTTCGGGCACTTCGTCCGGTGCAATGTGGATCTCCACCGCCATGGTGCGGAGTGCGTCCAGTGACTCGAGCCCGCGCCGGGCACGGCGGGAACTGACCGGATCGGGTGATTCGACTACCGATCGCACATGGTCGATCACGAACTGGGGGATTACCAGGCCCCCGGGTAGCAGGCCTGCCCGACCGATGACGAGCAGGAAGCGGTCCATGACGGCAGAGCCGTCTGCCAGCAGTGCGTGGCCCTGGGGCGGGCTCGACTGCGGGGCCAGAAGTCTCGATAGTCCGGCGGCCTCGACGATCTGGCGACCCTTGACGGAGCCGAGGCGCCAGCCGAGGCTGGCCAGTACCCACGACACGAATGCGGTGATCAGCAGGGCGAATCCGGACCGGAAGAGAACGAGGAGCGGGAGCCCGATGACCAGTCCGAGCAGCATGCCGGTGGTGGAGATGATCGAGGCGGCAAAGATCTCGCCTGGGGGGGTCTTGCGGAAGAGGAAGACGGCGTGTTGAAGCCCCTTGTCGATCAGGCGACCAGCAATTCCGCCCAGGACATAGCTGATCGCTGCCCCGAAGAGCAGGCCCACCACCGGAGCATGAGGACTGGCGTCGATGTACCGACCGATCTCGTAACCCGCAACCGAGCCGGCAAGGACGAAGAGCAGACGGAATCCTTCGACAAAGATCATCGCGTCATCGCCTGATCGACTGGTGTGGATCGGAGACTTCATTTGGGTGACCACTCTTGGTATCGCCGCGAATAGACGGGCCGTACGGTAATTGTCGGAATCGTGGTGTAAACCTTTAGCCGTGACTGCACCCGGTGTCACTGCGACAGGGCTCCGAATTGGGAAGAATCGCAGGGAGAACTCCCTCGTGCATGGCATAAAAATGCAGAGAGTGATAATCTGACCACAGATATGGCGGGGTTCCGGAATGCCGTTGACACGGTCAGCACCGCCCCTCGCGACAAACCCATGAGACTCCGCAGCCGTCCATCCCGTCGAGACCTGCCTCGCAGCGAGGCGGCCATTACCGTTGCCGTCCCCTTGCCCGATGACCGCTCGGGTGTGGTCGGGGCCGATGGAGTGTCCCGTGTCGAGCTCGAGGTCAGTAGTCAGGGGTTGATCGTCGCCCCGTCGGGCGGAACGCGGTCGGTCGTGCCCGCTCTGGTGCCCTGGTCGGCACTCGGGAGTGTGTCCGCCAATGAGGCGGTCAACACGAGTGACGGCCCCGGGGGGCAAGTGCTCCGCATCGAGGTCGCTGACGAGCAGCGGCTTGGGACGGGATCTGTTCGGAAGTTCGTGGTTCCCGCCCTGCAAGTGGGACCGCTGCTCGCAGCGATATCGGCGGGCCACGAGGCGGACGGCCGAACCATGGTGAACCTATCCGGTGGGTTTTCGGGCGTGCTCACCTTGGCCGGGATCCGGTCGTCGGCCCGGTGGCTGGCCCTTGATGGCCACCGAACTGAAGACGCCCCCCATCACGGCCCCAGCCGCCGTCGGGTGGTTCCGACCGTCGTCGGCCTGCTCGCCCTGGCGTTGGTGGCCGGTAGCACCAGTTCATCGTTCGTCTCATCCGCCGGAAGCGCACCGCAACGCGGGCATATGGCGACGGAGGTCACGGATCATGGCAACAGCTCCCAGGCCCTCTCCCACCGGTCGGCCGACCTCGCACCGGCCACATCGAAACCGGCTCCGGCGCCGCCCTCGTTGGCTGGATCCCCGCCTCTGCATTCCCACGAGATCTTCGGCTATGCCCCGTACTGGACATTGCCACAGTCATCAGGATTCCACGTGCATGACCTCACCACGTTGGCCTACTTCAGTGTCGATGCCAATGCAGACGGATCCCTGGACGAAAGCGGCGCCGGATGGAACGGCTATGAGAGCCAGGATCTGGTCAACCTGGTGACGAGGTCCCATGCGGCGGGCGACCGCGTCGTGCTGACGGTGACCTGCTTCAGTCAGCACTCTCTTGATGCCATCACCTCGGACCCCACAGCTGCCTCGCGCCTCTCCGCGACCTTGATCAGCGCGGTATCGGCAAAGAACCTCGATGGGGTGAACTTCGACTTCGAGGGTCAGGGGAGTGCCGACCGCAGAGGGCTCACCGCACTGATCACCCATGTGTCGCAGGCACTGCACGCTGCGAACCCGCACTGGCAGGTGAGCATGGCCACCTATGCGAGCGCAGCGTCGGACAGTGCCGGCTTCTACGATGTTGCCGCTCTGGCGCCTGCGCTCGACGGGTTCTTCGTGATGGCCTACGACATGAACGACCGGACAACTCCTAGTGCCACCTCACCCCTCGTCGGTGGTGGGTACAACGACACCGAGACACTGCAGCAGTTCACCGCGGTGGTGCCGTCCCAGAAGGTCATCCTCGGCATTCCCTACTACGGGTACGACTGGCCGACCACCGACGGGACCAAGACGGCACTGTCCACGGGCGGCGAGACGCCGCTCGGCGACGGGGTGATCGCGGCGTCCGGCCATCAGACCTACTGGGATCCTTCGACGCAGACGCCGTGGACTTCGTACCAGGTGGGCACCCAGTGGCACGAGACGTTCTTCGACAATCCGACTTCGCTGGCACTGAAGGCACAACTGGCGGACAGGTTCCACGTTGCCGGCATGGGGATCTGGGCGCTGGGTATGGACGGCAACAGCCCGGCGATGCTGGCGGCGCTCCTCGGGAAGGCACCGGCGGCGAAGGACTATCAGACGGGGCCGACCGCGCCCCTTCCATCCAACTCCACCACCACGGCGCCTGCGGCACCACCCGGTACCGGGTACATCACCAAGGGAACATGGAAGGGCGCCAGTGTGTCGCTTAGTCCGGTGCCAACTCCACGCGCGGGAGGGGAACGATTTGTGGGGACGCTGAGTGCGCTGACCACCACAGACCCCACGCTGGCGTGTCTGCAAAGCGACCCTCCGTTGGCCGTCTGGACATTCAGCTCCTTGCCCGGGGTGGACGTGGTGATCGCCACCCAGCCCCAGGACTGTGCCGGTGCGGTCTGGACATTCCGGCCTCCGTCCACCTCTGGATCCAAGCCCGCCCCGACCACCACGACCACCCGACCACCGTCTACGACCACCACCACGACCTCCACCACTACGACCACCACCACGACCTCCACCACTACGACCACATCCACCACGACGCCGCCTGGCGGCTGAGCGGGATCCGAGGGACCCGACTGCCAACTGCGGCGGTGACCTGGGGCCGACGAGTCGGAGGAGAAGGCGTTGCATCGGGCACGGGCCTCAGCGTGGGGGATGCCCCGTCTGATGCGGCTAATCTCATCTGGCACACGGGGGTGTAGCTCAGCTGGTAGAGCGCTACGTTCGCAATGTAGAGGCCGACGGTTCGAGTCCGTTCACCTCCACCGACCGGGACGGTGCGCGAACCGCATCGTCCTCATGGTGGTCCCCGCCAACAGGAACACGGAAGATCGGCTGGATGGCATCACGGCTGTCCACCCGGATTTCGTGGATGAGGGCCTGCAGTAGTCCCTTGACGGAAGCGGTCGAGCCATCCTTCACCGCTTCGGTCACTCGTTCACGGAGTACGGCCAGTTTCTCCGGTGTGGGTGCGGTGAGATCGGCCTCGTCCATCTCGTCTGCCAGCTCCTGATGCCGGGTGCGCAACGCCGTTGCTCGACCGCCAAGTTCCTTGACCCGCGTCCCACAAATGGTCTCGGGCATTGCCCCGGTCTCGAATGCCCGCAGATAGCGACCGATGCCGGACTCGACCTTGGCCAGCTCGGCGTCAAGGGCAGCCAACTCCCCTTCGTGGCGTGAATGTCCGAGCTGTGCCCGATCGTGGGCTTCGGCTACTGCCGCCGCGAACAGGTCTTGGTCCGCGTAGGCGGCAAGAAGCGAGCGCACCACGGCATCTTCGAGGGCCTCGGCCGGGAGACGGTCGGCGGAACAGGTCTTCGTTCCATAGCGCTGGCGACCACCACAGGTGTAGTAGCGGTAGGTGTTGCTACGTCCGGTGGCTCTCGTTCCGGTGAAGCGACTCCCACACCCTCCACACACCACGAGCCCGGTCAATAGGTAGGTAAACATTCACGCCCCCGGCTGACCTGGGCTTCCTGACCGACAGTTGGGGTCGCTTGAGCGGCAGGCTGCGCACAGCAGCCATCCGTGTCCGCCGTTGGGGCGTCGATGTCAGCGCTCGTGATCGAGCAAGGTGGTTGGCGGTGATCAGTCGAGGAACGGCGATCAGGTGGTGACCGGTGGCATCCATGCGTCGCCGCGGAACAACTGGGCGAGGACGTCCAGTGCTCCGACGTTGTGCTTTCGTGCGGTGGCGAGATAGGAGCGGATGGTGGCGAAGGATCGTGCACCCTCGTCGCTCTGGAAGCAACCGCTGATCTTCTTG
>JADGOF010000122.1 GCA_017883105.1 Acidimicrobiales bacterium | reverse complement strand
TGAAGATGGCCAACAGGGCGATGAGGACGACCCCCTGGGCGGCACCGAAGTAGCCACCGTAGACACCGGTGAGGAAGACCCCGGCGATGAGGGGCACCCTGCCGTGCAGCCGGCGGCGGCCCCGGTGCTCGAGGCTGCGGCTCATCCGGGGCTGGAGGGCCATCAGTACGGAGGCCATGGCGATGAGGGCCGGGACGGCCGCTTTGAACACGCTGTGCGGCAGGGCCAGCAGCAGCACCCCGCCGACCAACCCTCCGGCGAGCGAGGCCGGGCCGAGCTGGACCACCCGTCGACGTTGGCCGCTCAGCTCGCGACGGTAGGCGACGGTGGCGCTCACGCTCCCCGGCACCAGGCCGACGGTGTTGGACACATTGGCCAGCACCGGGGGGTAGCCCAGGGCCAACAGGGTGGGAAAGGTGATCAATGAGCCCGAACCCACGATCACGTTGACCGTACCGGCGGCCATACCTGCGGCGAGAATGGCCAAGGCGGCCCACGGGGACATGGGGAGGGTCTAGCGCCCTTCGCCCGATTGCTCAATATGCGGCCCCGGCTTCGGTGGGCGTGCGGGGCCGGGATCGGGCACCAGACACGGGGCCTGCGGCCGAGACGATAGGTTCGCAGGGTGCAACCGGATGACTTCGACGCCGAAGACGAGGGCCCAATGGGCGGGCACACCGTGGCGGTCTCCGACCTCACCGGTGGCCCGATCCCAACCCATGTCGCCTGCGTGATGGACGGGAACGGCAGGTGGGCCGCCCGCCGGGGCCTGGCGCGCACCGAAGGGCATGCAGCCGGTGAGGCCGCCCTGCTCGACGCCGTGGAAGGTGCGCTCGACCTGGGGATCCCCTGGATCACCATGTACGCGTTCTCGACCGAAAACTGGCGCCGACCCGCCGACGAGGTGCGATACCTAATGGGCTTCAACGAGAGCCTCCTGGTCCGCCGCCGCGACGAGCTCCACCAGAAGGGGGTGCGTATCCGCTTCGCCGGCCGGCGGGACTGGCGGGTGCCCAAGCGGGTGTTGCGGCGCATGGACGAATCGATGGAACTGACCGCCGGCAATCGGCGGACCACACTGACCATGGCGTTCAACTACGGCGGCCGGGCCGAGATCGTGGATGCCGTGCGCAGCCTGGTGGCCGACGGGGTCGCCCCCGACAAGGTCAACGAGAAGTCCATCCGGTCCCGCCTGTACTACCCGGACCAACCCGACCCCGACCTGGTCATCCGCACCTCCGGCGAGCACCGGATCTCCAACTTTCTCTTGTGGCAACTGGCCTACAGCGAGCTGGTCTTCGACGACGTGCTGTGGCCGGACTTCCGTCGAGGTCATCTTTTCGAAGCCGTGCGGGACTTCCAGCGACGACAACGGCGCTACGGCGGTGTGACCTGATGGTTGGCGCGGCAGTTGACCGCCGGACCACGACCGACCGGCGACGCGACGACGTCGGCGGGGTGTGGATCGTGACCGGTGTCGTGCTCGGGGCACTGGTCTACGCCGGCTGTGTGCTGATGGTGGTGGCCGGCTTCACCGTGGTGCTTCCCTTTGTGGTGATCCCCCCCGTCCTGATCGGGCTCATCGGCGCCAACAACCTGGTGGGCGGGGGCCGGACCTACGGACGGTCGACCGGACGACCGACGGGGAACGGCCGGGCCCCTCTGTCCTCCAGCGGGCCCAACGGTCCCCTCAAGCCGGAGGCGGCCGGGCCCCCGGGGCCCGAGGAGCCCGGCGAATCGACATGA
This sequence comes from Acidimicrobiales bacterium, assembly GCA_017883105.1. GTDB lineage: Bacteria > Actinomycetota > Acidimicrobiia > Acidimicrobiales > RAAP-2 > Bog-756. The sequence continues at coordinate 4,992 of JADGOF010000122.1, read as the reverse complement.
CGCTGTTTCGCGACCGTGGCGTGGTGCTCCGCACCATCCGACTTGGGGAGGCGGACCGGATCGTCACGTTGATGACCGAGCAGAACGGCAAGGTCCGGGCGGTGGCAAAAGGGGTGCGCCGCACCAAGTCGAAGTTCGGGTCTCGTGTGGAGCCGCTGAGCCACGTCGCCCTGTTGGGGTGGCAGGGCCGGAGCGACCTGGACATCATCAACCAGGTCGAGGTGATCGACACTTTCCGACCGGTGCGGGAGGATCTCGACCGGATGACCGCGGCCATGTCGATGCTCGAGGTGGTCGACCAGATCGGCCAGGAACGGCACGGTAACCCGCGCCTCTACGAGATGCTGGTGGGCGCCCTGGCCGCGCTGGCGGAGCGGAACTCACCCATGGTCACTCCGGCCTTCTTCCTCAAGGTGCTGTCCCTCGAAGGAACGGCGCCGGTGCTCGACGTCTGCGTGTCCTGTGGCGAGGAGGACAGTGCACAGCTGGTGGCCTTCGACCTGGTCGAAGGCGGCGTGCTCTGCCGGAGTTGCCGCCGAGGCCGCCCGTTGTCGGCCGCGGGCTTGGTGTTGTTGCGCCGGACACTCGGTGGGGGACTCACCGGGGTGCTGGCCGAGCCACGATCGTCGGTCACCGACGAGGTGACCGCCCTGGCCACCGAAGCCATGGAGGCGCACCTCGACCGCCGCCTGCGCTCGGTGCACACCGGACAGGTCTCGTGAAGTGGCGGCAGAGCGTCGGCCCCCGGTGACCGCCGATGCCCCGTTCGGGGTCTACGTCCACATTCCCTTCTGCCGGTTCCGGTGCGACTACTGCGCATTCGCCACCTACGCCGACCGCGACCACCTGATGGAGGCCTACGCCGCGGCCTGTATCACGGAGATCGACCGGGCCCGCATCGACGAGGGCATGCGCCCGGCCACATCGGTCTTCTTCGGGGGCGGCACCCCGTCCCGTCTGCCGGCCGACCTTCTGGTCGGCATCCTCGAAGCCATTCCCCGGGCCCGGGGGGCCGAGGTGACCGTGGAGTGCAACCCGGAGGACGCCCATCCCGACCGGCTGGCCGCCTACCGGGTCGGCGGCGTGACCCGGGTCTCCTTGGGGGTGCAGTCGACCGTGCCCCACGTGCTGGCCGGGCTCGGTCGCCGCCACGGGGCCAACGAGGCGGTGGATGCGGCCATGGCAGTGGCCGAGGCCGGCTTTTCCTCGTGGAACATGGACCTCATCTTCGGGGGTCACGGGGAGAGCGACGCGGACTGGGAACGGAGCCTCGGCGACGTGATCGGCCTGGATGCACCGCCACCCCATCTCAGCGCCTACGCCCTGACCGTCGAACCGGGGACCCCGTTGGCCGGGCAGTACGCGCGCCATCCCGACGACGATGTCCAGGCCCGCCGCTACGAGTGGACCGACCGGATCCTCGGGCAGGCCGGGTACCACTGGGAAGAGATCTCCAACTGGGCCCGCCCGGGGCACGAGTGCCGGCACAACGGGCTCTACTGGGAGCAGGGCGACTACCGCGGGATCGGCTCCGCGGCACACTCGCACCGAGCCGGGCGCCGGTGGTGGAACGTGCGCGCCCCCGACCGCTACGTGAAAGAGGTCGGTCAGGGCCACCGCCCCGCCGCCGGCGAGGAAGTGCTCACCCCGGAGCAACGGAGTTTCGAGTCGCTGGCCCTCGGGCTCCGGACGCCGTCCGGCGTTCCGTCCGGCTCCCTCTCCGACGATGTCGATCTGGACGGTCTGGTCGAACGGGCCGACGGGAGGGCCGTGCTCACCGTGCGGGGCCGACTCCTGGCCAACTCGGTGACCGCCCGCCTGACCGTCGGGGCCGGGGGCCGGGGGCCAGCCGGTACCATTCTCCCTTATGCCTGATCCGGAAACCCCTGTCGACGCGCCCGTTGTGGCCGACGGACCCGACCAGCCCTCCGACCTGATGGAGAAGGTGGTGGGCCTGTGCAAGCGCCGTGGCTTCATCTTCCAATCGGCGGAGATCTACGGCGGGTTCCGTTCGACCTACGACTACGGGCCGCTGGGGGTCAACCTCCTGCGCAACGTGAAGAACGCCTGGTGGGACGCGATGGTGCAGCGTCGCGACGACGTGGTCGGCCTCGACGCCGCCGTCCTCTCCCCGCCGGCGGTGTGGGAAGCCTCGGGCCACCTCTCCAACTTCACCGACCCCCTGGTGGACTGCCGCAGCTGCCACCAGCGCTGGCGGGAGGACAAGATCGACGGGGTGTGCCCCCACTGCGGCTCGACCGAGTTCACCGAGGCCCGGGCCTTCAACCTGATGTTCAAGACCCACGCCGGACCGCTCGAGGACGAAGGGGCGGTGGCCTACCTGCGCCCCGAGACGGCGCAGGGGATGTTCATCAACTTCGCCAACGTGCTCCAGACCACCAGGAAGAAGCCACCGTTCGGCATCGCCCAGGTGGGCAAGTCGTTCCGCAACGAGATCACCCCGCAGAACTTCGTCTTCCGCACCCGTGAGTTCGAGCAGATGGAGATGGAGTACTTCGTCCCCCCGGCCGACGCCCAGACCTGGTTCGAGTACTGGCTGGACGAGCGCTACCGCTGGTACACGGGCTTGGGCATCCCCGAGTCCGAGTTGCGTCTCCGCCATCACCAGGCCGACGAGCTGTCCCATTACTCCGCCGGAACCGCCGACGTCGAGTTCCTGTTCCCGTGGGGTTGGGACGAGCTGGAAGGCATCGCCAACCGGACCGACTTCGATCTCAAGGCTCACGCCGCGGCGTCAGGTGAGCGGCTCGAGTACTTCGACCAGCCCTCCGGTGAACGGTACGTGCCCTACGTCATCGAACCGGCGGCCGGTGCCACCCGGACCATGATGGCCTTCCTCCTGTCCGCCTACAGCGAGGACGAGGTGGGGGGCGAGGCCCGTTCGGTGCTCCGCCTCCATCCCCGCCTGTCCCCGTACCAGGTCGGCGTGCTGCCCCTGTCGAAGAAGGACACCCTCGAGCCGTTGGCGCGGCAGGTGCTGGCGTCCCTCCAGCCCCACTTCATGTGCGACTACGACGTGACCCAGTCCATCGGGAAGCGGTACCGACGTCAGGACGAGGTGGGTACCCCGTGGTGCGTGACCATCGACTTCGACTCCCTGGAGGACCAGGCGGTGACCGTGCGGGACCGCGACACCACCGAGCAGGTGCGGATCCCCATAGACGGCCTGGTGGCCGAAGTGCGCCGGAGGCTCGACCAGGCCTGAGCCCGACCGGTCGGGCTTAGTTCGAGCGCGGCAGGAGGGCCCCGTCACCTCGGGGAACGTTCCAGGCGGACACGCCTGGCCGATAGGCTGGCGAGTCTGCAGTTCGACAGCGTGCCGATCGAGAATCCACGCCGCACCCATGTCAGGAGACCAGTTCCGATGCCGTTTGTGTCCGACTTCGACCACGCACATCGCAAGCCGCCGATGGAGATGAAGGACCTCCTCGGCGGCAAGGGTGCCAATTTGGCCGAGATGACGTCGGTACTCGAACTGCCGGTCCCACCGGGGTTCACCATCGCCACCACCGCGTGCCGCAGCTACATGGAGGGAGGCTGGCCGGACGGCCTGACCGGGGAGATCGCCAAGGCCCGGCTCCGGCTCGAGAAGAAGATGGGGAAGCGCATCGGCGATCCGTCCGATCCCCTGCTGGTGTCGGTCCGGTCGGGGGCCAAATTCTCCATGCCGGGCATGATGGACACCGTCCTCAACCTCGGTCTCAACGACCAGTCGGTGGAGGGACTGGCCAAGCAGACCAACGACGAGCGCTTCGCCTTCGACTCCTACCGTCGCTTCGTCGCAATGTACGGCCGCATCGTGCTCGGCATCCCCGGTGACGAGTTCGATGCGTTGCTCGACGCGGCCAAGGAATTGGCCGGCACCACCTCCGATGCCGGGGTTCCCGTCCAACTGCTGCGCTATCTGGTCGACGCCTACCAGCAGATCGTGGAGCGCCATTCCGGCAAGCCCTTCCCCCAGGACCCCGACGAACAGCTCCGGGGGGCCATCGAGGCGGTCTTCGCCTCGTGGAACGGCCCCCGGGCCATCGCCTACCGGGTCCGTGAGCGCATCTCCCACGACCTCGGGACGGCGGTCAACGTCCAGGCCATGGTGTTCGGCAATCGGGACGACAATTCGGGAACCGGGGTGGGATTCACCCGTGATCCGGCCACCGGTGCGAAAGGGGAGTACGGCGACTTTTTGGTCAACGCCCAGGGCGAGGACGTGGTGGCCGGGATCCGCAACACCGAACCGCTGTCCGCGCTCAAGGACCAGTTCCCGAAGATCCACAAGGAGCTGCTGGCCATCTTCGCCCGGCTGGAGGCCCACTACCGGGACATGTGCGACACCGAGTTCACCATCGAACAGGGCAAACTGTGGATGCTCCAGACCCGGGTGGGCAAGCGCACCGGCCGGGCCGCGCTGCGCATGGCGGTCGCCATGGTGGGGGAGCGGACGATCCGCCTGACCAAGTCCGAAGCGTTGGAGCGGATCACCGGTGAGCACCTCGAGCAGGTGCTCCACCCGCAGTTCAAGGGCGGGGCCCAACGCGTGCTGGTGACCGGGCTCGGGGCGTCCCCGGGTGCGGCGGTGGGCCGTGTCTACCTCACCGCCGATGACGCACAGGCCGCCGCCGAGCGGGGCGAGCCGGTAGTACTGGTCCGCAGTGAGACCTCTCCCGAGGATGTGCACGGCATGCTGGCGGCCGAAGGCGTCCTGACCGCCCGGGGTGGTCTGGTCAGCCATGCCGCCGTGGTGGCCCGTGGGTGGGGGAAGCCCGCCGTGGTCGGTGCCGAGGCGTTGCGGATCTCCGCGGGGTCGTTCTCCGTGGGCGACATCGTGGTCGACGAAGGCGACTGGATCTCGGTCGACGGCACCACCGGCACGGTCGTCCTCGGACAGGTCGAGGTGACCCAGGGCGAGACGCCCCCCGAGTTCGAGACCATCCTGGGTTGGGCCGATGAGGTCCGGGCCGGCCACCTGGGCGT
>JADGOF010000121.1 GCA_017883105.1 Acidimicrobiales bacterium | reverse complement strand
GGCGTCCCCGGCGTTGCCCGCACTCACCGTCGTTGCGGTGATGATCTCTGAGTCGGGGTCGATGGCGGCATGGCCCTTGTACCCGTCGAAGCCCCTGGCGGCAGTCTTGTGACCATGGCGGGTTTCGGGATCGACGGTCGAAATGACCCGGTCCTTGGCCACCTTGCGGGCGATGCGAAAGGTGCCGTCATCACCAACTTCTAAGTCCTGGCCGACCACGGTGGCGAGCAGCGTGGCGGCCTGGGTCATCGCTGGGTCGAGTTGGCGGCCGTCGAGCACCGCCAAGGCGGCATAGGCGTCTCTGGCCCGGGAATCGATGAGCGCCTCACGGGCTGCTTCGTCGTCCCAGTCGATCATCGGCTTGGACGAGCTGGCGTAGTCGTCGCCGCTCTCGAGCACGCAGCGCAGCTCTGTGGCCAGCTCGGCGTCGGCCACTTTGAGCAGTCCCCGGATGGCCGAGCGGATGAGGGTGACGGTGTCCATGGTCGCCACCGCGTCGTAGAGGGGGTCGAATCGAGCACCCGCTTGCGGCCGACGATGCCCGCCTCTTTGGCTGCTTGGCGCGCCGCCTCGAAGATGCGGTTGGGACGCTCTGAGCGCCGCAGGCGCTCGCGCATGTCGACGAGCACGGTGTGGACGAAGCTCGTCCACCCTGAAGTGTCGTAACCACCAACCCCCGCTGCGTAGCGCCAACGGTTGTCGAAGCAGTAGCGCTCGGTCGCCTCACGGTCAGAGAGCCCTTCGAGACGTTGGAGCACCATGACCACGGCGACCACCGAGGGGGGCACCGAGCGCCGTCCCTTCCCATCGAAGAGATCGGCAAAGGCCTCGTCGGGGAAGAGCTGGTCACGCTCACGGTGCAAGAAGACGTAGATCGAGTGCTCGTCGAGCGTCTCGTCGCAAAACCTCGTCACGTCGTCGAGCAGGTCGCCTTGCTTGTTCGCCACGCCGAGCGTCATCGGTCCTCCGGGTCGTGAACTACAACGCTGCAATTCTCCCAGATCTGTGCTCGCATCGCGAATCGACGCTCAGGGCGTTATGGGTGCGTGGTCACGCAAAAGACATCAGCCACCTAGGGCCGCGACCGCCGCAGCCGAGGAGGTCGATAGGACCGACTTCACGCTCGACGGCCCGGTGGGGGAGTGGCGCGGCATGTTCGCCGACATCGTGGAGCATGGAAGGGCAACCGGCCTGTGGACCCTCAACAGCCTGGCGCTCCTCGCTGACCGGATCCAGCTAGGCGGCACGGACCCGATGGGTCTCGATCGGTTCAGCCGTTTCAACCAGACCCTGCAGGAGTTCTTCGACGGTGCGGCTCGTGTGGCAGCGCCGGTGGCCTGAGGAGGTAGCGATGGATCCACCGAACTGCCCGAACTGTCAGCAGCCGATCGAACGGGCGCTCGACCTGCCGTATGGATGGTGGGAATGGAACGGAACCGGCTACCGGCTCCGGACCGCATCGAAGCGGGTCGACGTGGCACCGTGGGTGCATGACGAGTGCATGACCGAGCTCCGTGAATTCCACCCACACGAGTACGGCACGCCCGTCATGAGGGAGGCCGGCAAGCGATGAGCTTGCAGGTTGACGACACGCTGTGCATCGGCTGTGGCGTGTGTGACTTCTCGTGCCCGACCGGGGCGCTCGAGAAGACCGACTCCTTCCTCGGGCTGTTCCGCATCGATCCCTTCACATGCGACGATTGCGGAATCTGCATCGGCAAGTGCCCTGAGCGGGCCATTGGCCCCGACCCAGAGTGGCCGGTCTGTCAGGACCGGGGGTGCCCCCTCCACTCGAAGCGCCTGGCCGAGTACGGCTGCGCCATCTGGCAGAGGCAGTGCGCCCACTGCGGGACGACCATGTGGACTAGTCCGGAAGGGACGGAGGGCTGTCCCCGCTGTGACTTCGGGATGGCGGTTTCCTGTCCCAAGTCCAACAAGATCGACTTCCAGGTGTTTCCACGCCGCTTCACGATCCGGGCCTCGGATCAGCCGGGGTGATGGCGTCCCTCGCTTGGGATGCCGGCGCCCGGTGTCCGGGCATGTTGCGGGCGGGTCATCGAGGCGTTGGCCAGTGGTGTTGACGCGCTTGTTGCAGCCACGGGGACCTCTTCGCTGTCCGATGGGAAGGTCGCGCGAGGCACGTGTCCCAATGGGGTGATCAGGCGACTGTCGTACCGTACATCTCGAGCAGCGGGTCCTTGATGATCTCCAAGCGCTCACCATCGGGGCCTTGGAAGTAGAGCGAGGATCCGCTCATCTGCGTCGTGGCAACCCCCGCAGCTTCCAACTTGGACTTCAGATGCGCCCATCGACCGGGTTCCACCGAGGTCGCGATGTGATGCAGGCCACCCAGCACTTCGGCGTAGTCACCGAGGTCGAGGCCGGGAAAGTTGAAGAACGATGTTGCCGTTCCCGAGATCGAAGAAGAAATGAGTCGAGCCCTGAAAGTCGCGGTTCTCGATCAGCGGGGTGAGTGGGAACTCGTGTAGCTCCTGGTAGAAGGTGATTGTCCGCTCAACGTCACTCGAGAGCAACGCATTGTGATGCACACCGCGTGCCGAGGATGGCAAGCGGTGCTCGGGCGGCTTGAGATGCCGTGCACGCAGCTCACCCCACTCCTCGCTGCGGAAGGCGCCGTGTGCGGTCACTTGATCCCTCCCCTTTGCTGTGGATGCTCCTTCCGACTGGTGAATTCTGACACGAGGAGCGGAGATCGGTCGGACCGCATGCACCTCCGGTGTTCCAACTGTGTTTGGGAGCTGCCCCGCGTGCCACCGGACTGGTCCGGCGGGAGCGCCAGAAGATTAGATCGCGCGCAGGTCTCCTCTTGTTCGCCGCTCGCTAGCCAGGAGCTGTCTGACCAGGGAGCCCACCCGGCGGATGTGACCTCGGGGAACCTCTGCCGGCGGCGCGGCGGGGTGAGCAAGCAAGAAGAAGGCCGCTGTCACGGCAATGGCGAGGCCGGCGCCCAGTGCCCAGCCCGCGAGCACGTCACTCGGCCAGTGCACCCCGAGCACAAGGCGGCTCAGGCCGATCGCGCCTGAGAGCAAGGCCGCCCCGAGGACCGACGCAATCCGGGCAATGGGGCGCCGCAAGACGATTAGTGCAACTACAAGGGCAATGGTCATGAATACCGCGGCGCTGTCGGTCGTGTGTCCGGAGGGGAAGGAGGCGTCATTCTCCGACACGAGGTGCAGCGAGGCCGGAGGACGGGCGCGCCCGACGATTCTCTTGACGACTCCCACGCACAACGCTGCTGCGGTGTACGATGCGATAGGCGCTAGCGCGAGTGCGAGACAGATCCCGCGTCGCCACAGCCAGATGCAGGCGACCACCGCAACTGCAGCGAGGACTACCACCGCACCGAAATCCGTCATCACCTTCGACGCACCGACCAGGGGGGCTGAGCGGTGGGTCGTGAACAACCGAAGAAAGCCAGGATCGTGACGGGTCAGGCCGTCGCTCCCGGCCACGTCCTCGGTCGCGGCACCGAAGATCACGACCAGGCCTATCAGGACGGCCGTCCCGCAGGCGACGGCCGTCAAGCCCGAGGAGCCGAGCCCGAGACGTCCACCGACGCGCTGTTTGAGGTTCCCGAACAGGCTCGATCGCATCCCGAAAGGGTAGTTCTGCCCGTCCGTGCGTTTTCGCCACCATCATCCGCGGAAGCTGATCGACGTCCACTCCGGAGGATGCGCATGGGACGAAGAGAGGGCGCCCGGACCAGACGGGGGCAACAGGTCGAATCCTCGCAGTAGCTTCCGGATCGAATCGTTGCCGGACCGATGCGGCTTCCGGCGGGCTATCTGCCCTGCAAATACCCCCAGGCCCTTCTCGGAGCGCAGGGCGTTCCCGAGGTCTCGCCGGCTCGGTAGGGCTGGGAACGAAACGAGTGGTGGCCCGGCATGGGCGATATGCGGCCAGCCGAACACGGTGCCAACGAGCGGAGTGGGTCGGTCCAAATCAGTTTATCTCAAGCCTGCCTCCGCAACCGTCGATACCATGTTGCCGGGTTCGTTGATCGAGGTTCCGCCACCAAGATCCGGACCCGGCACTAGTCGCCTGCGACTATGGCTCCCACGGCGGCCGTTTCAGGAGGGCAGATGCCAGCATGTGCGGAGTGATCGAGGCCAGGGCGGTTACCCAATCAGAAGGTGGGCGAGTTCATCAAGACGGTTCAGATCCCGCACCCACTGCGAAGACGTCTCGCCCTCTTCAACGCCGACCCTATGCCCCAGCGTTCTGAGGCAGCGGTAGATGATCGGCGTTGTTTCGGTGAGAGCTGCCAAGTCGGCGACGCGGCCTTCCAGTTCGGAAACCCGAACCCTGAGCCAATCGATGTCTTCTTGAACTTCCCCAGCATCGTCGGTCATGGCACTACCGCCCTTCTGACGCAGTGATCACGCCTCTTCGAAGCGTAGCCAACTGATCTCCTTGGTGACGGGTCGACCTACCTTCCTCGCCGCCTCGGGGCGATCCGTAGGAGTATCGACGCGGTAGGCGCCGGGGCGGTTCACCATCCGCCAGTTCTGGACCCGTTCTGCTCTGATGGCGTTGGGATAGTGATTGCGATGGTCCAATGGGCCACAGACAAGGCAGCGAGACGGCCATGCACACTCGACGGGACAGGTCATTGGCGGTGGTGATGGTGGTCGTGATCTCGGCGATCATCCTGGGGGCGGGGAGAACCGATCCCCCCATCGTCAATGTCTACGGGGACTCGCTGATGGTGCAGTCGGCGGGCTATTTCGATGCCTTCACGCGCATAGTCGCGCAGGGGAGTGATTCCGTCTCCTCGGGGAGCGCCCCCTGCGATTGGCTCGAGGAGATGAAAGCAGATGCCCCGACAGTTCGGCCTTCGGCGGTGGTGCTGGAGTTCTCGGGCAATGCGTTCACCGTCTGTATCGCGGGAGCGGGTTATGAGACCCCGGCCTACTTCGACCAGTACGAGAACGACGTTACGACGGCCGTGAACGAGTACGTCAAATTCGGTGCTCATGTATTCCTCGTGGGAAATGCACCGGCTGTGTCCCAGGTGCATTCAGGGGACACCCATTGGAACAGGCTGAACTGGATCTACAAATCCATAGCCGCCGATCACCCGGGCAGCGTCACCTTTGTGAACGCCGGGGCATCGGTGATGTCTTCCGATGGCAAGTTCACCTGGACTCTGCCGTGCGCTCCGATCGAGCCACATTGCGGTGCTGACGGCACCAACACTGTGCGGGCTCCCGACGGACAGCATTTCTGCCCCAAGACCCCTGCCTTTCCGGTTGAGTGGAAGACCTGCCGCGTCTACTCGTCGGGGTCGTTCCGATACGGGCTCGCCGTTGCCGAGTCGGTCAATCGGTTTCTGACGACAGGGAGTGCGCCCTCCTACGAAGGACCCCCGCTCGAGCCCAACAACATCGCCCCGACCATTGCGTCCGGACAGACCGACCCCTACTCGGCACCTTCCCCCTAATTCCCCTGGCCCGCTCAAGGGGTCTGCCCGCCCTACGGTCGGGCGCCAGCACCTTTCCCCTCCGGTTCCGCAACCCGCCAACCTCGTTGCCGAGTGAAGAGCCGGCGGCTGTGCCAGGCAGATCCGACGACCGCACCTCCGACTGTCCGGTGATTGAACGCCAAAAGCCGATACGTCGGTTCACGCACCATGCCCCACCGTTGATGCCACTCCTGCCAGACCGTGCAGTCGATCCGGTCGACAGCGGGGTCCTCGCAGCATTCCTCGACCAAGTTGGCCATGAGCACGTTCCCGGGCGACAGATGAGCGAGTTGCTCGTCGTAGGCCACTTTCATGAGGAAGAGTGAGCCGTCTACCGTGACGCCGACCTGAGAGGCTGCCAGCCGGTCCCCGACGAAGAGTGATCGAATGTGGGCGGTACCCGCGCTAGGGAGATAGTCACGGAGCAGACCCCGCATCGCGGGTCGGCGGGAGAGCGCAGTCCCCTGAGCGCCTTTCCACCCAGAGGCCTCCAGTGCCACGAACTGCTCATACGCGGCGGGGAGTTCCGGTCCCGTCGAGACGACGACTTGACCGCCCCCACATGCCTCGATTCGTCCGCGGGCTTTGCGAATCGAATCGCGCATGTTCCTGGGGAGCGTCCGCAACCAGTCGTCGGGCCCCAGGCGGGTCCCCAGAATCCCCACGCCGCCGTCTGGCTCTTCCTGAAGGTAAGCCCTACCCACCGCTAGTTCGATCCAGGGCGATCCCACCCGGAGGGCCCGGAGATTCAAGACATCCCACGGTCCCGAGGCGTCCGCAAAGTCATCGAGATCGATCGTGCGTCGGCCGCCAGCCTTCCGATCGAGCAAGCAGTCCGTGTATGGGTACAACCAGTCCCCAACGCGGGCCTCCTCAAGAACCCTGAACCTGATTCCTGCTCGCTTCCGCTGGGAGTGCCGCAAGACCGACACGGCGGCTGGCCGTCCGGACTCGGTCAGAACGCCCCAGGCCAGGTCACCTTCGATCAGCGCGGCCGCATGTTCCATCCACTCTGGGGTCTGGAAGAAGTACTTTGCGTTCGCTCCGAGCTCCTGCCATGCCCAACGAACGTTCCCAAACCTGTCGAATCCGTGCTGATTGAAGTGCTCGTGGGCCGTGATCCGAGCAACTCCCTTGTCACTCATCCCCCCACGCTAATGGCCTGCCGGGGATCCAATGGGTGCAGGGTGCTAACAGCAGTAAGGGCCCGCGCGCGAATTACGTGAGCGGTTTCGGATGCACGGTGTAGTTCCAATCGCCGTGGAACTCATTGCGGGTGAGTGGCACCGCGGCCAACTCCT
>JADGOF010000120.1 GCA_017883105.1 Acidimicrobiales bacterium | reverse complement strand
TAAAGACTTTCGCCGAATACCCCGCCAACCCCGTACCCACGAATCCCCAGCCCGAACCTGGCGGCGGCATGGCAGACATCCCGCGCGGTATTACACGAAGGTCTTTAAGGCCCGGCTCACGCCGGCCCGTGGTAGCTCGCTCACTTGCTTTGTTTGCGTCCCGGTGGGCCGACACGAGGAGGTTGTCTCTTGGTTGGCTCCGGCGGCAGCGGTAGCCTCATACGATGACCACCTGGTAGTACCGGCAAGTCGAAAAGGTCTACGGAACCAACCGTGAAACGACACTGGAGGGCTGGGTTACGCACCTCAACGCGCTGGGTGAACCGGGTTGGGAGATCGCTCGAGACGTACCTGTGTTTGTCGACAAAAAGGAAGGCATCTATCGCAACGTGCCATCGGCATCAGTCCGGTCAGCCAAGCGTCCGAAGTCTGCCTGGTCCTAGTCACTCAGCCGACCCGCCGGATGGGCGGCAGGTCGTACTTCCCGGCCAGCACCTCGTTACCGGGTTGGTACAGCCGCATCACCGGCCGGAAGTCGCCAGCCGACGCCGGTAACCAGTTGGACTCCTTCCCGGCCCCCGGAGAAGCGGCCTGCAGGTAGATGGTGAGCGAACCGTCATCGGCGAAGGTGAGATCGGGCGTGCTGCTGCCGATGAGGTACCGGTCGATCGGGTTCTCAACCAAATGGAACTCCGGGACGTCGTACATGGTCAACGACCAGAAGGCGTCGACCGGGGGGAGCCGGTCGAGACGGAGCTCGTAACGGCGCGAGCCGTCGAGCTGCTGTCCGTCGGCATCCACATAGACAAGCCGGTAGTCAGCTTCGTATCCGTGATTGCCCCACAACCCGGCCCGCGCCACCGCAGCGCGCGTGGCGTAGGCCTTGGAGCGGTCGGCGATCTTCCAGTCCAGTGCGTCGATGGTGCCCACCTCAAAGAAGTCCAGGTTGTAGTCGAAGAGGTGCATGGTGTCCGTCCAGCCGTTCACCGGGGGCGCAGCAATCTTGATCAGCGCCTCGATGAGCCCCTGGCCGGCCTTCGCCCCCTCCACCAGCAATCGGGCAAGGTCGGGGTCGGGGTCGACAAAGGGAGACTCCCTGGCCGTCACCCCGAGCTCGTCCAGTAGAGCCAGGTACCCGGCGTCACCCACCGGCGGGGGGAATGCCGCCACACACACCCGGAGCTGCTCCCACCACTGCAGATCACCGGATACCCGGGTGTCGCCGGCCGGGATGCCCGCCCCCGGCGGCGGGGTCGATCCCCCTTGATGGACGGCGAGGGGCGTCAGGGAGAACCCGTCCTGAACGGCGTGGACCGCGGGGAGATCATTGGCTCCGTTGACCTGCACCCGCCCCACGATGGTGAACACCAGGGTCGGCGCACGAACCACCGTCATGCCTTCGGGGACCGTGCCCCGGTAGTCGGCCGGCGCGAGGAGATAGGTTGCTTCTGCCGTACCGGTGCTCCTCCTGCCGATGTAGGCGAAGTTGTTCGTCCAGGCATCGACGAACTGCAGCACGTAGTAGCGCTCCGCGGTGTCCGGCACGTGGAGCACCAGAGGCCCCGAACTCAGATCGCAACCCGCCACGATGTAGAGAGTGTCGTTGTTGGGGGTCACGAACTTCGTCTCGGGTCCGAGGAGGGCCCGGGCCCGGGCGAAGTGGTTGTAGGGCGATGTGAGGGGCAGCGAACCACCCCCCTTGACGATGGCTGCGGTCTCCTTCAGGTCGTAGACGAGCGGATACCCGTAGAGATACGCCTCCATTGCCCGTTACAGCTTCTCGGGCGGCAGCTCGTCGGTGCCACTCATCGTCAGACTCCCCGGGTCGCGCGCCAACGGCCATGTTGCCAGTTCGGAACATGCCACCGGAGACCGTCCAGATACTGGCGCCACCCGACTGACGGGCGAGGAGTCCACTGGCGCCGTCGTTCAGCCGATCGGACGACTCCGACCGCCGACCAGGGCCGCTCCGCCCTCCCCACCCCTCGGGCCACGGTCGACGATCCCGAGTGCCCGTGGCCACCAGCGGTAGAGGAAGGCCCGCTCCTCGTCCTCGGTGCGCTCCTCCATGGGCTCCCGAGTGAGCAGGGAGATGATCACCCGGGCCGCCAGCTCCGACGCGTCATCGATCCACGACTCGATGTGCGGTGCCAACTCCACCACCGGCCCAAGGCACAGCTTGGCGTAGAAGAGCTCGTCTGCGTTGAGCGGGCCGTGCAGGACTTGTCCGGCACGGAAACGCATGGCCAATGCCGACTCGGCCCGGATCCCCCGGAGGGAGAAGAGGGTCGACTCCACAAGTCGCTCCGATGCCGTGTCGAACTGACGGGTGTGCTGGATCACCCGCTCCACAAACGACTCGGTGGCCGCGATGGCCGCCTGATTGACGATCTCGTCCCGGTTCTCGAAGTACGCGTACAGCGTGGGGCGGGACACTCCGGCCTCGGAGGCGATCATGGCAACGCTGGTCCGGTCGATGCCGTGCTGCTGCACACAGCGGACGGCCGCAGCCATGATCCGCCGGCGAGCATCGTCTTGGTCGGCCGGGATCTGGCCGGACCATGCCATGCGCCTCACCCTGCACAATTTACTGATTGACACCAAACTGTCAAACGTATAAAAGAGGGGAATGATCCTGAACAGCAAGACCGTAGTGGTGACAGGCGTCGGAGGGGGGCTCGGCCGCGAATGCGCCACGAGCGCCCTGCGCGCCGGGGCGAATGTGGTGATGGCGGCACGGACCAAGGACACCTTGGAGGCGATCGCCGCCGAGCTCGACCCGAGCGGCAAGCACGTGGCCACCCATGTGACCGACATCACCGATCCCGAGTCCTGTGCCTCCCTCGTCGAATTGGCGCAGACGCGCTTCGGTTCGGTTGACGCCCTCATCCAGGTCGCGGCCTACGAGAACGTCTGGGGTGGGCTCTACGACCTCAAATTCGAGGACTGGCGCAAGGCGTTCGAGACCAACGTCATCGGTGCCCTCACGGTGATCCGCCCGGTGTCTGAGGCAATGAAGTCGGGTGGTGGTGGTTCGGTGGTGCTCATCGGCTCCCAGTCCATGTTCCAGCCCCAGTTGCCTCAGGGCGGCTATGCCGCATCCAAAAGTGCGCTGCTCTCCGCCATGTACTACCTGTGCGACGAGCTCGGGCCCCACAACATCCGCTGCAACATGGTGGTCCCGTCGTGGATGTGGGGGCCGAACGTCGAGATGTTCGTCACCGGGACCGCCAAGAGCCAAGGCCGCACCAAAGAGGACGTCCTCGACGACATCGTCGGGAAGTTCCCTCTTCGCCGCATGACCGAGGATGGCGAGGTCGCCGATGTGGCCGCGTTCTTCGCCTCCGACCACGCCAAGGCGGTGACCGGCCAGTATCTGCTGGTCAACTCCGGAGAGATGATGCGATGAGTGACACCAAGAAGCGAGTCGTAGTCTGGGGTACCGGATTCGTCGGCAAGATGGTCATCCCGGAGATCCTTCGCCACCCCTCCTTCGAACTGGTCGGAGTGGGCGTCAACAATCCGGAGAAGGCGGGCAAGGACGTCGGCGAGATCTGCGGCATCGGACCGGTCGGCATCACCACCACCAACGACATCGAGGCCTTGATCGCCCTGCGGCCCGACGCCCTTGTCCACTACGGGCCGACCGCGGCACACGCAAACGACAACATGCGCGACATCGGGGCGTTCCTCCGAGCCGGCATCGACGTGTGCTCGACGGCCATGACCCCTTGGGTGTGGCCCACCATGTCCCTCAACCCGCCGTCGTGGATCGACCCGATCAGCGAGGCATGCGCTGCCGGTGGCGCCTCGTGCTTCACCACCGGTATCGACCCAGGGTTCGCCAACGACCTCTTCCCGATGACCCTCATGGGCCTGTGCGGGGAGGTCCGCCAGGTCAAGGCTCTCGAGATCCTCGACTACATCAACTACGAGGGCGACTACGAGGACGAAATGGGGATCGGACGGCATCCCGAGTTCACCCCGCTGCTCGAGCACTCCGACATTCTGGTCATGTCGTGGGGAGCCACCGTCCCGATGATGGCCCACGCTGTGGGCATCGAACTCGACGAGATCACCACCACCTGGGAGAAGTGGGTCACCGACACACCGATCACCACCGCCAAGGGCACCATCAGCCCGGGCGAGGTGGCGGCCATCCGGTTCACCGTCAACGGCATCTACAAGGGCGAGCCACGGATCTGCCTCGAACACGTGAACCGGGTGGGTACCGATGCCGCACCCGATTGGCCCCGCGGCAACCAGAACGACGTCTACCGGGTAGTGATCGAGGGGTCGCCATCGATCACACAGGAGACCGCCTTCCGCTTCTCCGACGGCAGTGGTCGCGACGCCGCCGCGGCCGGCTGCCTGGCCACCGGGCTCCGTGCCCTCAACGCCATCCCTGCCGTCAACGATCTGCCGCCCGGATGGGTCACGGCCCTCGATCTGCCCCTCATCCCCGGAGTGGGAACCATCCGGTAGCCCGGGTCACATCGACCCGACTGCGCCGACCAACTTCCACAGCCGCCCGACCGACGGGCCCGACCCATCACAGGAGTAGTCATGACGCCCGAGGACCTCGTCGAGATCGAGCTGATCAAGCGGCTGAAGTACCGCTACATGCGATGCCTTGACCAGAAGTTGTGGGACGAACTCGAGACCTGCTTCACCGCGAATGCCACCGCCAAGTACAGCGGCGGCGTGTACTCCGCCGAGGGCCGCGATGCCATCATCGAATTCTGTCGCAACTCGATGGGGGCCACCACATTCCTCAGCAGCCACCGGGTGCACCATCCCGAGATCGACCTGATCGGCGCCAATGACGCAACCGGGACCTGGGCTCTGGAAGACGTAGTGATTCTGACCGACCTCGGCATCAACGTGCAGGGCGCGGCGTTCTACACCGACCGCTACGTCAAGATCGATGGGACCTGGCTGATCGCGCACACCGGCTACCTGCGGACATACGAGGAGCTGATGCCGAGGGCTTCGGTGAAGGGGCTGAAAGTCACCGCAGACTTCTGGATCACCGGAGGGCGCTCAACCCTGGGTTGACTCCGCCGGGTCAGGCCAGGGTGGCGCCGTCCACCAGCAGGTCGGCGCCGTTCATATGGGAGGCCTCATCGGAGCCCACATAGGCAATGGCCGCGGCGATGCCTTCGGGAGTCCCGAACGGGCCGATGGGCATCGCCCGCTTGAGGAGCGAGGCATCTGCACCCTCAGGGAGGTGGAAAGCCGCCGTGATGGGCGTGTCGATGGCACCCGGGCTGATGCTGTTGACCCGCAGGCCGGCACCGCCATACTCGACGGCCAGGGCCCGGGTGAGGGCCAGAACCCCACCCTTGGAGGCGACATATGCAGCAGCCCAGGCCTGACCCCTGTGGGCCGCCGTCGAAGCTAGGTTCACGATGTTGCCCCGGGTCGCCAGCAGGTGGGGCAGGGCCCCTCGGCAGACCAGGAACGTGCCGGTGAGGTTAATGGTGATCAGTCGGTTCCACTCATCCAGCGACAACTCGTGGGTGTGGGAGAACGACAGCACTCCGGCTGCGTTGACCACCACGTCGAGCTTGCCGAGCTGCGCCACGGACGCGTCGATGATGGCGGTCACGCCGCCTTCGGAGCCCACGTCACCGACCAGGGTGGCCACCGAGCCGTCGCAGCCTTCCGCATCGGCCGACAGCTTCCCAAGAAGCTCGGCATTTACGTCGGTGGCGACCACCGATGCCCCTTCCGAAGCCAGGCGGAGCGCGGTGGCACGACCGATGCCGGACGCTCCCCCGGTGACGAGCGCCGACTTTCCGGTGAAACGTGGAGACGCCATCGCCAGACTGTAGGACGGATTCCAAATCGACGGGAAACCACCTGCTCGCGTGCGACCGGGCCGGCCCTCGCCCCGTGGGACACCAGATCACGGTCGGCAAGGGAGAGCGGTTGGGCCGCTCAATACAAGACGGCTCCCGCAACCGGGATCTTGAAGGTCCGTGCCGCGTTGTCCCGCAAGAACTTCGGCCACACCTCGTCCTTCAATGGCACGTCCTTCAACTCGGTGAAGATCCGGTCGAGGTTCAGTCCCATCGGGTAGTAGCCGGCGTACATGACCTTGTCGGCGCCGCGTGAGTTGGCATACTCGATGACCGCCTCCGGGTAGTACTTCGGAGCGAAGGCCGAGGTCATGTAGTGGAGCCCCGGCCATTTGAGCATCAGCTTCACCGCCAGGGACTCCCAGGGCTCGGCCCCGTGGCGCATCACGATGACCAGCTCGGGGAAATCGTAGCAGACCTGGTCGAAGTGCATGACGTCCTGGCATGCCGACGGGACCCGGGGCCCGGCGATTCCCGCATTCACCACGACGGGCAGGTCGAGGTCGATGCAGGTCTGATACACGGGGTAGTAGCGGCGGTCGGAGATGGGGACCTGGGGATTGCAGCCGGCCGGAAAGGTGCTCACCGCTCTGATGCCGTAAGTGGCATGGGCCTCGCGGATCGACCGGACGGCGCCGGTGATGTCGTTCGGATCGATCTCCAAACTGGCCACGAACCGACCGGGATGCTCGGCCAACGCCCGGGTCGCCAACTCTGTGCCCAGTCCGATCAGGCCGACGGCGATCCCATGGTGGTCCATAGCGGCCAGCGTGATCGCCACCGGGTCCTCGCCACCGCCAGCGTCTGGCTCGGGCACGTCTTTGAACATGTAGCCAGCCGGAAAGGCCAGTGTCTGGCTTCCCTCGTCCTTGAGCAGTGGGGCCATGAAGTGGTACTTGGCCTCGGGTCTCCTGCTCGGAAACCCGATCATCAGGTCGATGACTTCGACGTC
>JADGOF010000119.1 GCA_017883105.1 Acidimicrobiales bacterium | reverse complement strand
CGGTCGCTGGCCTTGAGCTGGGCTTCCGTCGATGACGAAGAACTCCACCAAAGCACCGATCAGCCCATTACCGCCCGCCTATTGGCGCGGCCTCTAAGCTGAGCCGCCGGACCAGGACATCCGCTATTGCCGCATTTCGCGCGGTCGTCACGTAGGACCGCGCCATCGCCCAGGTGTTCGTAACGGGATCCTCTTGCGGACGTCGAAGGATCAACCGTTGCTGCTAATGCACCACCATCGATCGAAGCCGTCGGAGCCGATTGTGGACGGTGCATGTGGTCAACGCAGGGTCAGTACGGTGAAACGTCCATCTGAACGATCAAGCCCTCGCTGACCGTGTAGACATGGTGAACCATTCGGTCGTCGAGAAGTGAGCCGTCTCTGTCGCGAAGGACTTGATGAACGTCGACGATGACGCGTCCCTCAGGGTCCACGCCAAAGCGCTTCGGTTCGACGTGGCTGTCAATCTCGCGGAACTGGCGAGACCAGTAGGACCTAACCTCGTCATGGCCCACCGCCCGCGTTCCGTCGATCACATTGGGCCAGTCGGCATCTTCACGAAGAGCGGCCAATGGAGCGTCGATATCCCTAGTGTGAACGCCGCGTAGGTACCTCGAAACGCTGTTTCGACATCGGGCGGTACTGACTCGGTCATCGATCTCCAGCTTCTCACCTGCCCGCTTCACTCCGTATGCCGATCCTCCGCTCGGAATGTCCCCAGCAGCGAGGTCGCGCAGGTCACCGGTTCCAGGTCGAGACACCAACGACACCGCTGGATCCATTAACTGAAAACACTGTCAGATAGTCATCTGAGCGGAGGATGGTGGGCCGGACGCCGAGCCCGGAAAGCAGCCGACATCGTCATTTCCGCGAGCAGGACCCGCCGTCGGCGGAGCAGGACAACGTCGAGGCCGAGGGCGACCATGAAGATCCCCGCCAGCGACCAACCCAGTGCCAAGGTAAACGGAATCAGGACCACACTCACCGCCAATCCAGCCAGCAGTGCCATGAGGATGGCCCGTCGACGACGGGCAGAGCCTCTCGTCAACACCAACCATGGACGAAGACGCCCCGAGAAGGACAAGCCAGCCATCAGAGGTTCGGCGTTCCCCATGAACGTCGCTTGTTCGGGTGCCTTGTCGTTGTCGCGAAGCGCGTATCGTCGCCTTCACGCTGACAGTTCGGCCAAGGCGTCCGAGTGAAGGGCGTTGCGTAGTGGAATGACACGTCGGCGACAAGGTCCCGAATGACCGGGAAGGTCCGGATCGGTGCCACCACGACTGGCTTGCCTTCGAGGAGCTGGTTCATTCGGGTCATGCACATGAGCCGGGATAGGCCATTGATCTCCGCCAGGCACGACCCGCACTTGCCGGCCTTGCAATTCCACCGGCACGCGAGATCGGGTGCCACCTCTGCTTGGATCCTGCGAATGACGTCAAGGATGACATCCCCTTCGCACGTTGTCGTGACGTAATCGGTGAACTCCCCGCCGTCGGGATCTCCCCGCCACACCCGCATGGTTACCTCACCCATCAGGGGTCGCCTCCTCCAAGAGGATCGCCAGATCGTCGGGCATCTTGGCGAGCGGCTCGGGGGTGCAGGTGTAGTGACCCTCGTCAGTGAGGCGCTGCACCAGGTTCACCCGGCCCAGTTCAGGATCGGGCGCAGGGTGGTCGTCTCGGGTGTGGCCGCCTCGACTCTCACGGCGCTCGAGTGCACCTCTGGCGACCAGGTTGGAAACGGCCAGCATCGCCGGCAGGTCCGTCGCCAGGTTCCATCCAGAATTGTAGATTTGACCGCCCGACACGCTGATCCTGCTGACGCGCTCCTGCAGCATCTCAAGGGAATCGAGGGCTTCGACGAGCTCAGACTCGGTGCGGATGATGCCGACCAGGCGGTGCATGGCGTCCTGCAGATCGTTTTGGACTTCATACGGGTTCTCGCCACCTCCACGGTCGAATGGCGCCATGGCATCGGCGATGATTGTTTCGACCTCGGATGGGTCCATGGCCGGTGATGCGCTTCGGCCTTGCGCGAAATCGGCCGCACCGATGCCGGCGCGACGACCAAAGACGACCAGGTCCGAGAGCGAGTTGCCGCCGAGACGATTCGCCCCATGCAGACCACCGGCCACCTCCCCGGCGGCGAACAGGCCGGGCACGGTACTGGCCGCCGTCTCCGCATCCACCCGGATGCCTCCCATGATGTAGTGACAGGTGGGACCCACCTCCATCGGCTCGCTGGTGATGTCCACTCCGGCCAGCTCCTTGAACTGTTGGTACATCGACGGGAGGCGTCGGCGGATGTACTCGGCCGAACGACGCGAGGCGATGTCGAGGAGCACACCGCCGTGCGGACTGCCCCGACCAGCCTTTACTTCAGCGTTGATCGACCGCGCGACCTCGTCTCGAGGGAGAAGCTCCGGGGGTCGGCGGTTGTTGGCGTGGTCTTCATACCAGTTGTCAGCCTCCGTCTCGCTGTCGGCAGTCTCGGCGGCGAACATCGGCGGAATGTAGTTGAACATGAAGCGTTGGCCATCGGAGTTGCGCAGTACCCCGCCATCACCGCGCACGCCTTCGGTCACGAGAATGCCGCGCACCGACAATGGCCATACCATCCCGGTGGGATGGAACTGCATGCACTCCATATCGATCAGGTCCGCCCCGGCCCACAGCGCCAACGCATGTCCGTCGCCGGTGGACTCCCACGAGTTCGTCGTGTACTTCCACGACCTCCCGATCCCTCCGGTGGCCAGCACGAAGGCTTTGGCCGCGAAAGCCACGGGCTCGCCGGTCGTCCGCCAGTAGCCGACGGCGCCGCTCACTGAACCGTTGCCATCCTTGATCAGGCGCAGAATCTTGCACTCCATGAACACCTCAATGCCCATGGCCACGGCTCGCTGCTGCAGGGTGCGGATCAGCTCCAATCCCGTGCGGTCGCCGATATGGGCCAAGCGGGCGTAGCGGTGACCGCCAAAGTCGCGTTGAAGGATGCGACCATCCGCGGTCCGGTCGAACAGAGCGCCCCAGGCCTCGAGTTCGTAGATCCGGTCTGGTGCTTCCTGGGCGTGGAGCTGAGCCATGCGCCAGTTGTTGAGCAGCTTGCCGCCCCGCATCGTGTCGCGAAAGTGCACCTGCCAGTTGTCCTCGGGCCACACGTTACCGAGGGCCGCCGCCGCCCCACCCTCGGCCATGACGGTGTGGGCCTTGCCCAGCAATGACTTGCAGACGAGGGCCGTGCGCAAGCCTCGTGCTTTGGCCTCGATAGCGGCGCGTAGCCCAGCGCCTCCTGCTCCGATGACGATGACATCGAACTCGTGGGTCTCCCATGCGGTCATGGGAACTCTCCTGGGGCCTGGACAAGGGTCGGGTCGAGGAACATCCCGCTCTCCACCAGCCGGACGCAAAGTCTGGCGAGCACCGCCCAGGTGAGGCTGGCCCATGTCCGCTTCGTGCGGCCGGCGTGGAAAAGGGTGGGGAACCCCTGGGCCCGCTCGTGCATCAGTGGTTCGGAGGTCGGATGTAAAACAGCCGCCGGGGGTGTCACAGCACAACCGGCTGTCGTCAGATAGGGAGCAGGCAGTTGGGTCACTCCGCTCTCGCGTCCCTGCGTCAGGGATACCGGTGTCCAGTCTCCGACAGTGCTCACCTTTGCCTCCATTGGTCATGGTGCGCCGTGACAGGCCCTCGGACCTTCTCAGTTCGAACATTCGAGCAGTACGGTGACGTGTGGACCAGCCGATGCCACGTTGAGCACGGCATTGCACCTACCTCTTCCAGGGTTGTTGCTCCGCCGCGGATCGCCAGACGTCTGCCGTTCCGAGGTCGTGGATCGAGGAGGGCTGTCACCGCCGCTTGGGCCGGGGAACCACCTCGACCGCCTCCAGCTGAGCGAGGAGATCGCGGGTCTCGGCGAGCGATGACGTGAGAATCTGTTTGGCCACATCCAGGAGCTCGAAGAGCACGGGATTGCCGACCGAGTACACCACGCCGGCACCTTCCTTGCGGGCCTGGATCAGATTTGCTCGACGCATATTGCCAAGCTGCTGGGAGAGGTGTGACGCTTCGATGCCGACTTCGGGAATGAGCTCACTCACGGCTCGTTCCCCGTCGCGCAGCACCTCGAGGACGCGGATCCTCGCAGGATGCCCCAGCACTTTGAAGAATTCTGACTTCACCTGGTAGATCGGTGCCGTCACCACAGCGGGCGATCTCCTCGTTGGCGACGACGGTATCGCCTTGGTTGTCATCGGGTTACAGCCCCTTGGATTCGATGTCTCTGTCGTCACAGACAAGAGCAGCACCAGAGTCGCGGTGTCCGGCATTACTTGAGCCCCTTGAGAGAGGCAATGAGTCCCCGCAGCGTGGACAACGAGCACCGTGCGGACCGACAGAGCGCTTTACGAGACGCCAACAATTCGGGCAGACCACGTCCGCAGCCTCCGCCTCTGTTCCAGATGAGTCATTGGTCCACGCTGGCGAGTCTGTCGCACGCCGTTCCCTCTGGCTGGGCCTTGAGCCCTGGTCGTAGCTCCGCTGCACGTTACCTCCCTTCGATAAGATCGAATGATAGATCGATGATATACTTATTTTGTCAACCGTGCAGTCTGTTTAGCCGGCCCATCGCCGGTGATAGGGCCATTGGCTCTGCTTAACCGCGGACAGCCGTCAGCCAGAGAAGAGGATCACCATGGCTCAACCCGTCATCGTTGACGCTGTCCGCACCCCAATCGGAAAATGGAACGGATGGCTGTCAGGCTTCCATGCCGCGGAGCTTCTCGGTGCAACCCTTGTCGAGCTGGTCAAGCGGGCCGGCGTCGATCCCGGCGACGTCGAACAGGTCGTCGGGGGCTGCGTGACCCAGGCGGGTGAGCAAGCGTCGAACGTCACCCGCACGGCCTGGCTGAGCCGGGCTCTTCCCTATCAGACCGCGGCCACGACCGTTGACTGCCAGTGCGGCTCGGCACAACAGGCCAACAATTTCGTTGCCAACCTGGTTGGCGCCGACGCCATCGGCATCGGCATCGCGTGCGGCGTCGAGGCGATGAGCCGCGTGAAGCTCGGCGCCAACGTCTTCAACGGGCCGGGCAATCTCAACCCAGAGGACTTCCCGTGGGACATGCCCGATCAGTTCGGGGCCGGGGAGCGGATCGCCCAGAAGTACGGGATCACCCGTGAAGATGTCGACTGGCTCGGCTTCGAGTCGCAACGCAAAGCGGCGGTGGCCGTCGCCCAGGGCAGGTTCGACCGTGAGATCGTCCCTCTTGAAGCGCCCGTGGTCGGCCCCGGCGGCCCGACCGGGGAGAAGAACCTCATCGCCAAGGACCAGGGCCCGCGGGACACCACCCGTGAGGGTCTGGCCGGCCTCAAGCCGGTGCTTCCCAACGGCATGCACACCGCCGGCAACTGTTCGCAGATCTCCGACGGTGCCGCGGCCGTTCTGTGGGCGTCTCAGACCCGGGCGGGCGAAGTCGGCCTACGACCCCGGGCCCGCATCGTGGCCCAAACGCTCGTCGGATCCGACCCTTACTACCTTCTCGACGGTCCGATCTCCGCCACCACCGACGTGTTGCGCAAGGCGGGTATGACCATGGCCGACATTGACATCTTCGAGGTCAACGAGGCACTCGCCTCGGTGGTCATGTCATGGGGGCAGGTCCACAAGGTCGACTGGGACAAAGTCAATGTCAACGGCGGTGCGATCGCCCTCGGACATCCGGTGGGATCGACCGGTGCCCGGCTGATTACGACCGCCTTACACGAGCTCGAACGGCGGGACGGAAGTCTGGCGTTGATCACCATGTGCTGCGGAGGTGCGCTTGGCACAGGCACCATCCTCGAGCGCATGTAGTCGAGCCAGTTTCGAGATCCCGTCAGGTCGCGCACTCGAACGTAATCCTTCGCATCAGAGGTTCGTTATCAACGTGAGATGGAGATCCATATGACGAAGCCCGAGACCGAGATTCCACCCAATCTCGACGACCGTGACGATCAGGTGCTCACCCTGCGCGAGTCTGAATGCACGTACCTCACCATCGCCAACGAGCTTGGGATGGAGACCGCGACACTCGCGCGCAAAGGCTACCTACGAGCCCTCAAACGTCGCTCACCTGAAGAACAGGAGATCCTCCGCCGGCTCGAGCTTCGCCGCTTTGATGCACTCGCCGCCCACATTGCCTCGCGCCAGGATCTCGACGAACCGGAGATTGACCGCCGCCTGGCGACGGTTGATCTCCTCAGACGCGAGCTCCTCAGCAATTGAGCGAACAATGCCTGCATTCCTGACCGTCCCGCCACGGGCGGCGACCCGTGCAGATCTTGGCCTTACCTTTGGCAGCTGGTCTGTGATCTACCAGTTGCCCATGGGCCAAACACGCGAGAAGGTTGATGAGGGGGCCATTGAGCTCGCCGTTGGTAAGCGGCCACATGTCGATGACGTGGTGAATCTCGTCGAAGGACACTTGAGGTCCGCAGGGCGCAATCCAGTGCGCATGAGCAACAACATCCCGCTGACCGTTGTGGCGGCCTGGATGCTCACTCCCGTCGCGCGCGCCGCTGACTAGCCTCGGCTCAGCTGCCCCAAGCAATTTGGAGCGTGGCCAGGCCTACAGCGGGTGCGTTGAGCTGTCCGCCCATCGAACCGAAGAAGCGAGCGTCACCGAAGGCGAAGATACCGCCATCGGACGCACGCGATGGGTGCTCTCCGGAGCCACACCACTTCGGTGGCCACAGCCGCTCAGACGGAATAGTGGGGTGGATTCACTCAGCCGCACATCTTTATAAGAGCTTCAGCGGATAGGCGGGCCCGCATGGATACCGGCGACGCATCAAGGCGACGATTCGGCCTCGTGACCAGGGCGAACGTGCGGATCACTGAAA
>JADGOF010000118.1 GCA_017883105.1 Acidimicrobiales bacterium | reverse complement strand
AAGCGATTCGATGAGGCGCTCCGCACCGTTGTCCCGGTCCCTTCGATTTCTGTTGACCATGAGGTCCTCCGTTGTCATGCCCTCGATTCGCCAAGTCGTAGCTAAAGCCATGTTGCCGGTCTGTGCGACGCATCAACTAGAGGCTTTCGGCAGGTTCCCATCGCCAAGTGTGGGCTCGACGCCGAGCAGAAGGACACATTCCGCAAGTGGGCGAAGATGCCGGACGCTCGGCGCATCAGCGACGAGCGGGTGCAGGCGTGGATCGACGCTGGGAAGCCGATTGACGGACGGGCGCCAGGTCGAAAGGCGTCGGCGAAGCGCACGGTCGTGCGGAAGAAGGCGGCGACTCGAAGGACGGGACCTGCGAAGCGGTAGCGAGTCTGATCCAGCCGCCGGGCAACCCTCCGCCGCCATCCCTACGGTCCCGAGGTTGCTGAGCATTCAGTTACACCAGGGTTCTGGAACGCCGGCGGAAAGTGGTTCCAGCCAGCGTTCTCCCAGTTCAACGGCTCGGTCGGCGGATTCTGCCTGCCCAACCCAACATGGACCCGGTCGATCAGATCCTTCGGATTCCGAGCTGGCGCGAGTGAGTAGGACATCGACCGGGCCACCCTGAGTCATCGGACGGCCGGGCGAGATCTGGGCTACTCGTCGTCTGGGCTCGTCGCGTGCATGGCGATCATCAGGTCTGCCGTGGCCCTGGCCGTCCTCCCGTCGAGATCATGGTGACGCCACCCACGATGGTCGCCGATGGTCCTCGCTGCGATCGCGCACTGTCCAGCGAGGTCTGCGAATTCGTCGAACGCGGCCTCGGACTGCTCACCGGTGGCGGTATCCGGACACGGGTGGTCGGCCAGCCATGCACGGGCACTGCCAGCGGCCACCGCGACCTTGTCACCGGCGGCAGACGTCGCCTGAGCTCCCTTGAACAGCACGCCCGTCACCTGATGCGCTGCGGCAATGAGTCAGGTGACCGACGGCATGGCTTCGGTGAGCCAGGCCTCGATCTCTGGGCTGGCCGGTGCTGCCTGACCCCCGGGGATGCTCGGGTTCCACCGTGCCATCGTTACACCTGACGTCACGCTGGATGGACTCCGCCCGCCGCGACGAGTCCATCCACGGCTCACGACTCAGAATGGGCGTGTATCACTGTTCAGGGACAGGCTCAGAGGTGGCCCTACACTCATGAGCGTGGATCAGCTTTCGAGGTCCAGTCACGACCACAGCCATCGGTACGAGAGGAGACAGTGATCCTCCATCCGACCGAAGGACCGACTCCGATCATCGAATTGCGTGGGGTCACGAAACGGTTCGAAACGCCGGCCGGGACGGTCGTCGCACTCGATCGGGCGGACCTCTCGGTCGAGCCGGCCCAGCTGGTCGTCGTGCTTGGCCCCTCGGGAAGCGGCAAGACGACGCTCCTGAACATGATCGGTGCCCTCGACACACCGACGGAAGGCAGTATCGAAGTGGCGGGCAAACGGGTGACGGACCTCAGCCGATCCCAGCTCTTCGGCTTCCGGCGCCAGACGGTGACCTTCATCTTCCAGGCGTTCAACTTGTTCCCCGAGCTGACGGCCTTGGAGAACGTGCGCTTCGGTGCCGAGATCTCCGGGCACCGGTCGGCGGCCGAACTGGCCGTCCGGATGCTGGAGGATGTGGAGCTCGGGGACCGAGTGCAGCACTTCCCCCACGAGCTGTCCGGAGGGGAGCAGCAGCGCGTCGCTATCGCCCGCTCGCTGGCCACCGGGAACCCCGTCCTACTGGCCGACGAGCCCACCGGTGAGCTCGACTTCCGTACGGGGATCCAGATCCTCAGGCTGCTCCGGGACCGGACGAACGACGGGAAGACGGTCGTCGTGGTGACGCACAACCGGGAGATCTCGCGCATGGCTGACGTGGTCGTCGAGCTCAGCGATGGGCACATCGTCTCGTCGGCGCCACCACCCGGCGGGCCCGTGGATGCGACAGAACTGCGCTGGTAAGAGCACATGGGCGTGAGATTCTGGCTCCGCTGGTCGTGGCGGGACCTCCGCGGGCGGCTGCTCCAGGTGGTGGCGATCGCCACCATCATCGCGCTTGGATCGGGGATCTACGCCGGTCTCGGGAGCACCTCGGTGTGGCGCCGACAGGCACTGGATGCCAGCTTTTCCGGCTTGGCCGCCCACGACATCGAGGTGTCTCCGGTGGCCGGGTTCTTTGTCCCCCAGGACCAGCTGCTCGGTGCCGTCCGCGCCGCCGGGGGTCCGGGCCTGGGTGCCGCCGAAGCCCGCCTGGTGGCCGATCTTCCCGTCCGTGCCGGAAGACGGGGACAGATCCCGGCGGCAGGGGTTGTCGTCGGGGTCGACCTGGCCCAGCCCGTCGAGATCGACCGATGGAAGGTCACGGCCGGTCGATCCCTCGGACCGGGGGATGCACAGGGATCCTCGGCGCTGCTCGACGAGCACTTCGCCCAGGCGCACCACCTGCCTCCCACGGGAACCATCGTGATCGCGGGAACACCGGTCCACTACGTGGGGACCGTTCTCGAGCCCGAGTATCTCAGTACGACGACCACGTTCGGCGCCACCATCCAAGGAGCCGCCACCCGGGCGGTGATCTTTGCGCCCATCGGCCTCGTCCAGCGGCTGGCCGACCAGCCCGGCCAGGCAAACGATGTCGTGGCACGCGTCCGCAGCGGGTACAGCGTCGACCACGTGGCCTCCACGCTGTCGCGCAATCTGCCGATCACCCTGCCCGATGTGGCCATGACGGTGGCGATGCGCAAAGACGATCCGATAACACGCTCTCTCTACGACGAAATCAGCAGCGAGCAGCAGATCTTCGACGTGTTCGCCCTGCTCATCCTGGCCGGCGCAGGCTTTGCGGCGTTCAACCTCACGCGTCGCGTGGTCGAGTCACAGCGTCGGGACATCGGGATCGCCATGGCACTCGGTGTTCCCCCTGGTGAGATAGCGATGCGGCCGATCATCCTGGCAGTGGAAGTGGCGGTGGCCGGGGTGGCACTCGGGGTGCTCGCCGGCTGGGGGGTCGGCGTCTGGGTCCTCCGCATCATCCGGAGCGAACTGCCACTACCCATTTGGCACACGCCGTGGCAGGGTGCGCTGTTCCTGCGAGCCGCTGCCCTCGCCCTGATCATCCCACTGGCCGGGAGTGCCTACCCGGTCTGGCGGGCCATCCGGGTCGCCCCAACCGATGCACTCCTGCCGCCCCATCTGCGGAGTGGGCGCCACCGGGGGAGCGGAATGCTGAGGAAGATCCCGCTGCCCGGGAGCACCATGGCGCAGGCACCGGTCCGCCGGATCACCATCGCACCCACCCGGTCGCTTATGACCGTTCTTGCCATCGGCCTGATCCTCGCCCCGCTGCTCGCCGCGCTGGGCGCCACCGACTCCGCCACTGCAACCATCGACGCGGGGACAAGGCTCCTGTCGGGCAACAGTGCCGATCAGCTCCTGGTCAGCCTGACCACGTATCTGCCGTCGACCGCACCGACGGTGTCCGCTCTGGTCGATTCACCGTTGGTGGCCAGGTCCGCGCTCGGGCTGAACACCGGCGGCTATCTGCTCCGGGGAGACACGACCGTCGCCGTGTCGATCAGCATGGTCGACCTCTCGGACCCGCTCGTCACCCCAGCCGGGGTGGCGTCGAAGAAGATCGCCCCCGGGAGCATCGTGATCGCGTCGAAGGCTGCTGCCGACCTCGGTGTCGGGGTCGGCGGGAATGTGGTCCTACGCCACCCGTTCGCGCAGGGTTCCGGCTACCGATTCGTCGATACCGTGGCGCCCGTGGGTGCCATCGTGAACAGCCCGTACCGGTTCGTCGCCTACATGGATCTGTATGACGAGCCCATGATGGGCCTTTCCGGCATCGTCAACACCGCGACGCTCGTGCCGAAGCCCGGCGTCTCGATGGACACCCTGCAACGCGAAATCTCCTCGCAGCCCGGAGTCGCCTGGGCACTGCCCGCCAGCGCGCTGGCCGACACCGTCCGGGACATCCTGGACGTGGTGACCGGCCTGTTCATCGTGCTGCAGATCGTCATCGGCATGCTGGCCTTCCTCGTTGCGTACAACAGCACGAAGGTCGGGACCGATGAACGCGCACGGGAGCACGCCACGATGATGGCGTTCGGTGTCGGCGTGCCCCGGGTGGTGCTGATCGGAGTGATCGAGAGCGTGCTCCTGGGCGTGATGGGCATCGGCGTCGGACTGGGTGTCGGAATCCTCGTACTGCACTGGGTACTCGGAACCGTGTTCCCGGCAGCCGTGCCCGAGTTGGCGGTCCTGCCGTCGATCGCCGTGTCCTCCTTCGTGATCACCGTGGTCATCGGGCTGGTGGCCACGGCGTCCGCTCCCACGCTGGTAGCGCGCCAACTCGGACGGATGGACCTTCCAAGCACGTTGCGCTATGTCGAATGATCGCCCTCATGAGGTGTCCGAGGCCCACCACAAGAGCGCCGGTGGTGGGCAACAGAGGGGTATCCCCGACGTGCCTGGGCGCATGCAACTTTCGCGACCGCCGGTGCCAAGGAGGATGGGGTATTGACTCGGCCGATACGCAACAACCGCTGAGGCGTGGGCCATCCTCCACCGCCATCCCCTCGGTCCGGAGGTTGCTGAGGATTCAGTCCATGGCTCCGTGAGCGACCGCAGCGTTATCAGTTCGCTTCAAGGGGACGATCTGGCAGACATCGGACGGTACGCAACGTTCTGACCTGCGACGATAGGCGATCGGGAAGGTGCCCGACTGCAGCTAACGGCGCTGTTTGTAGGACATTTTATAGGACAGGATCTGGCTGGTTGCCCTCAGGAATGACGGACTGAGGTCCCCCAATTGGGCGCCCGTCTCCGACTGGTTCAAAACAACCCTTGTCGTCCTACGGCGGTGTCAGCGTTGAGCTACGACCGCACAAACAACGCGAAACCGTACCCATCGGCCTGGTCGAACTGTCCCCGTAGCGGGTCAACCTGACTTCCGTCGGGTGGCGGCGAATCGCACATACGAATCGCTGCCGGACGAGCCAGTTGATCGGTCCTCTCACTAGCCCAGTCTCGCCGACCTGAGGCCTCGCCATGGTTCATGCTCTCGCTCATCGACGAAGTCCGCGGCGCACGCGAACGGCGTGTTCGTCAGCGGGTTCGGCGACCTGATAATCCCTCAGCCCAAGTTCGACTTGTCCTCGCATGCGGCGGGCGGCTGCACGGAACACGAGACATCGGTACGGGCATTCCTCAGGTTCCTCAGCATTCAGTTACCCCATGTCTCGTGAGCGGGGTACGAAACATGGCTTCAGGGCGTGAAACCACAGCTCAGCACCGTAGAGCCCTCGGTGGGCTCGCCGGGGCGAGCGAAGATTCGGCAGCAGGGCGCTCGCGACACCCTGGGACAGCATCGCTGTGACCAGGGAGTTCGCTGAATCTTCGCACTCAGAGTGCTGATTGGCCCCATTTGTGCGCTCCACTGAGGCAGTCACCCACCGGTGCAGTGAGGACGACCCAGGTGCTCGCGATCGTTAGCGGTCCCCAACTTCAGCCCGAGATTCTGCGACGCGCAACCGGCGATCTGTGGCAGTCGTTCCACCACGGCGTACCCGCCGATCACCGGTGGCCGACCAGGGGTTCCGGGCGCGACGCGTCTACCCAGTCAGGGTCACCCAAGCGGTCGCTGGCGGCAGGGCGAGCGACGAGCCATAGAGGACGGCGACATACCGCCCGGAGGGCAGGGGCGGCGGGCCGCCGGTGATGCATCGCGGAAACGTGTCACTGCCGCCGGACGGCGTCGGCCCGTTCGTGCAACCGAAGTAGGTGGTGATCACTTCGATTGGGAACTTCGTCGTTCCCGGCGGAAGGGTGAGCGCTGCCGACCCGCAGACGGCGGCGAATCCCGGGGCATTTGCCGCCGGAAGCGTCGCGTTCGTGAGTCCGACGGCATAGCCGGGCGTGCACCCGTGCGGGTCACGTAGGTCGATGGCCGAGCCGCTGGTGTTGGTCACCACGAGGTCGCCCTGGATGGTCGTGCCCGCCCGGGCGACGGTCGAGGCGAGGATGAGTTCGTCCGAGACCCCCTCGGGTGGCGGGAGCAGCCCGCCGCAGCTGGTTGCCTGCCCGGTGGTGTGCGTGCAGTAGACGTTGCGGAGCTCGCCCTTCCCGTAGGCGAGGGGCGTCGTGGTCGACGGCGCCGATGCCACGTTCGGGCCGCCGCACGCTCCCAGACCAGCGGCCACGGTGAGGACCGTCGCCAGGGCGGCGAACCGTACCGCCACCGGCGCCCAGGTTCGCCTCCCGCGCCGTGGTTCGCTCACCTCGTGCTCCGATCCGACAGGGCGCCACGCTCGACCGTCGACCGATTCCTCGCCGACCAGGCCACGGTACAGCCCTGGAGTACTCGTCCGGGTGACGTCCAACCGCCTGGTCGACGAGACCCGCCCTGGCACCGTCGTCACCCCCAGATTCCGGGGACGTTGCACAGCCGATGCTGCGTCGTGCGAACTTGCCTCGCTCCCATCCGGCAGGGGCAGGAGCTGAACTCGGGCCAACGTGGTGAACTGGTTCAATGACCAATCCCCCGCAAGATCTTCCGAACTACCGCCTGCTGACAGGACCTGACGATGAGGGCTTCTGCAGAAGGGTGAGCCAAGCGCTGGAGCTGGGCTACGAGCTCTACGGCAACCCTGCCCTTACGTTCGACGGTAACTCGGTGATCGCCGCACAGGCCGTGCGCTGGCCGGGTTGACCTGTCCCACCCTTCCGTTCGGGGACACCACGATCTGGAGGTGATCGAAGGAACCCCGTGCAACGATTGAGTGTAGGGCGCCAGAATCCCAATTGAGCCCCTGGACTGGCACTTCTCGTTGGGACTCGAACATCATTGAGCGTGGCCTTCTCGCTCCTCTACATCGGGC
>JADGOF010000117.1 GCA_017883105.1 Acidimicrobiales bacterium | reverse complement strand
TCGGCCACCGCCTTCCGGAACGAGGTGGTGGCCTGGGGCCCGGACGGGACGCTGGTCTCGCGCTACGAGAAGGTCCATCGGGTCCCCTTCGGCGAATACGTCCCCTACCGGGGATTCTTCGAACACCTGGGCAACCTGTCGGCGGTGCCACTGGATGCCGTTCCGGGGACGGGGACGGGGCTGTTGCCGACTCCTGCTGCCCCGCTCGGGGCCATGGTCTCCTTCGAGGTCCTCTACGGCAGTCGCGGGCGCTCCTCGGTGCGGGCCGGCGCGCAGCTGCTGATCGTCCCCACCAACACTGCGTCCTATGCCACCGCACAGGTGCCGACCCAGGAGCTGGCCAGCGCTGAGGTGCAGGCCATCGAGCAAGGCCGGGATCTGCTGCAGGCCGCGCCGACCGGGTATAGCGCGGCGATCACCAATCGCGGCGTGCTGGAGGAGCGATCGGTGCTCGGCGCCCAGCAGATCGTGTTCTCCGCCATGTCCCGACGGGTCGGATGGACGCCCTACGTGCGCTTCGGTGACCTGCCGGTGCTCGTTGCCGCCGCCCTGGCGCTGATGGCCGCCTGTTGGTTGGCCGGCCGACGGAATCAGATCGGTGAAACGCCATCCCGAGGTGCCTAGGAGACGGCCTGCAAGGCGACCCGCCCCGGGCGGCGGCTACTCGTAGTACCCCGAATGGATGTACACGCACGGGATGCCCTCGGCGTGGAACATGGCGAAGTTGTTGGGATCGTCCTCGAAGGCCAGCCGCATGTCGAACCCGTGGGCCCGCAACTCCTCTACCGAGTCCTGCTTGAACAGGGTCACCTGGGCGTAGTCCCCACGGGAGCGCATGACCAGCAGGTCCCACCGCAATCCGTACCGCTCCAACCAGGCCAACGTCTGGGGCTGGACCCGCATCGGCCGTCCGGTGAGCAGGATCACCTGCAGGCGCGTATCGAGCAGTTCGAGGACCCGGGCCAACTCCTCGATGACCGGGTCGTCACCACACGCCTCGAAGAAGCTCTCCCAGTCGCGCCGCCCACGTTCCAAGAAGTGCTGTCGCCCGACGGCGTCGGACAGGACGCCGTCGACATCGAACACCACCGACTCGCCCGGGTGCTCGAGCGGTCCATCCCGCCACGCCCAGTTGCTGTGGCCGACCATCGGGCTCACTCGTCGGTCGGCGAGGATGCCGCCAGACGCCGGATCTCTTCGACCACCGCCGGGTCGGCCAGAGTGGTGGTGTCGCCGAGCGCTCGGCCCTCAGCCACGTCGCGGAGCAGGCGACGCATGATCTTCCCGCTCCGGGTCTTCGGCAGTTCGTCGGTGAAGATGACCGTCTTCGGCCGGGCGATGGGTCCGATCTTCTCGGACACGTGTATCCGCAACTCCTGACCCCGCTCGTCGCTGGCCGGCCCGGCATCGGCCCGCAGGGTGACGAAGGCCACGATGGCCTGCCCGGTGGTCATGTCGATGGCGCCCACCACCGCCGACTCGGCCACCATCGGATGGTCGACCAGGGCGGACTCCACCTCGGTGGTGGAGATGCGGTGGCCTGACACGTTCATCACGTCGTCGACCCGTCCGAGCAGCCACAGGTAGCCGTCGTCGTCGACCTTGGCGCCGTCGCCGGCGAAGTAGCGGCCGGCGAAGCGACTCCAGTAGGTCTCCTTGTACCGTTCGGGGTCGCGGTAGATCCCCCGCAGCATCGAGGGCCACGGCGTCGTCAGAGTGAGGTAGCCGCCGCCCCGTTCCACCCGATGGCCTTCCTCGTCCACCACCTCGGCACCGACGCCGGGCAGCGGGAAGGTGGCCGACCCGGGCTTGGTGGCGGTGATGCCGGGGAGGGGGGCGATCATGATGGCGCCGGTCTCCGTCTGCCACCAGGTGTCCACCACCGGGCAGGAACCACCGCCAATGTGGGTCGAATACCACATCCAAGCTTCCGGATTGATGGGTTCGCCCACCGAACCCAGCACCCGCAGGGAGGAGAGATCGTGCCGCTGCGGGTACTCGGTCCCCCACTTCATGAAGGTACGGATGGCGGTCGGTGCGCAGTAGAGGATGGTCACGCCGTACCGCTCGATGATCGACCACCACCGATCCCGGTCAGGGAAGTCGGGGGTCCCCTCGTACATCACCGAGGTGGCACCGTTGGCCAGCGGCCCGTAGACGATGTAACTGTGTCCGGTCACCCAGCCGATGTCGGCCGCGCACCAGTAGACGTCGCGCTCGGGATGGAGGTCGAACACCGTCCGGTGGGTGTACGCCACCTGGGTCAGATAGCCGCCCGTGGTGTGCATGATGCCTTTGGGTGCTGCCGTCGTACCCGAGGTGTAGAGGATGAACAGGAGATCTTCGGCCGCCATGTGCTCCGGCTCGCACTCGTCGGAGGGTCGGCCTCCGGCCGCACCGTCCTCGCCACTCAACAGCTCGTGCCACCAGTGGTCGCGACCGGCGGTCATCGCCACATCATCGGACCTGTCGTCACCCCCGATCCGTCGGGCCACGACCACGTGTTCCACACACGGTGATCCGGAGACGGCCACGTCCACATTGGGCTTCAAGGCCACCGGGGACCCCCGCCGCCACCCGCCGTCAGCGGTGACCACCACCCGTGACTCGGCATCCAGGATCCGGTCGCGCAGAGCTTCGGAGGAGAATCCCCCGAACACCACCGAGTGGACCGCACCGATACGGGTGCAGGCCAACATGGCCACGGCCAACTCGGGGATCATCGGCATGTAGATGGCCACCCGGTCCCCCCGCCCCACGCCCAGTCCCCGCAGCACGTTGGCGAACCTCGAGACGTCCACCAGAAGCTGCCCGTAGGAGATGGTTCGAGTGTCCCCCGGCTCGCCCTCCCAGTGGAAGGCCACCTTGTCCCCCCGCCCGGCGGCCACATGGCGGTCGAGGCAGTTGTAGGAGACATTCAACGTGCCGCCGTCGAACCAGCGGGCGAAGGGTAGGTCCCACGAAAGGACGGTGTCCCAGGGCCGGAACCAGTCGAGGGCCCCGGCCTGCTCCGCCCAGAACTCCGGTCCGCTGCGGGCGGCCCGCTCATAGATCCCTACGTCGGTCACCACCGCCTGGCTGCGGAACTCCTCGGTGGGAGGGAAGACCCGGTGTTCGGAGAAATAGTCCTCGATGGTGGCCTCGGATGGTACCGATGCCGCTCCGGCCTGGTGTTTCCCTGTGTCGTCCGGCACTGCTCCCCCATCCTTGCCTGCTTGCGGCAGAGACCGCTCTCTGCCGACGCGCCTCAGCCTAATGGTGGCGGGACTCTACGATGGAGGGGCCGTGACCGCGCCCACACATCCACCGGATGAAACGGACCTCAACGTCCGGTTGCCGGAAGTCGAGGGTGCTCCCTTCTCGCCTGAGCCCGGTGGGAGCCGGGTCGAGGTCCCGCTCGGCCGGCGGGTGATGGTGGTCAGCGATCTCCTGCTCACCCCCGACGCCACCCCGACCAGTATCGCGGTCACCACCGAGTTGGCCCGCGCCCTCGACACCTGGGACGGACCGGGCATCCTGATCATCGCCGGCAATCTCTTCGACCTCACCGGGTCGGTGTCACCGGTGACTGAAGCCCGACGGTCGATCGAGGCCCATCCCCGACTCGGAGAGGCCCTCCGCCGATTTGCCACCGTGGAGGAGCGCCGCGCCATCCGCCAGACCGGAACCCACGAACCGGGCTACGACACCGATCCCGAAACCATCGCCAGCCTGGCCGCCCAGGGTGTCGAACAACTGGGCCCGGTGGACCTCCATCTCCACAGTGCCACTGGGGTCCGGGTGGTGCGGGTGGAGCCGGGGGAACATGCCTACGCGTCGGGTCGTAACGGCCCGGATACCGAATTCAACCCGGCGGCCGACTGCAAGCCCGGGGCCATCGGCCACTCATCGGCCGGCAGGGGTTGGCGAACCCTGGCTGCGCGATCCACCAAGGACTCGCCCTGGTTGGTCGGCCTCAACCGCCTGAGCGATCCCTCGGCCCTGACCCGGTTCGTCGTGTCACGCACCCTCTATCGTCGACTCGGTCGCTACGCGTGGTGGCTTCTCGTGCCATTCGCCGTGGCCATCCTGTTGCGTGTGGCAGCCACACCGTGGGTTCTGGGCCATATCGGTTCGGGCCTGCCGGCCAAGGCCATCCGCCACGCCCACCAGGCCGATCTCCACGACCAGATCGTTGTCGCCTCCCTGGTCGCCCTGGCGGTGTTGGTGATCATGGCGGTGGTGCTCGGCTTGCTCAGCCGGCGCATGTGGTCGATCCTGGGCGGGGGCGCCCTCGATGCCGTGCAGCCCGAGGCCGGCGCCAACGACATCGCCCGGGATGATGCCCGACGTCTGGTGGGGCGTGGCTATGCCGGCCTGATCACCGCAGCCACGCTCCAATCGGAGCTCACCCATCTGGGCGTGGGCTTCTATGCCAACGTGGGAGCCACCGCCGAGGTCGTCGACGAACACCGCGGTCGACTGGGGCTCCCACCGGTCTTCCTCCACAACCAGTGGGTGAGCTGGGTCGAACTCGAGACCGGGGCCGAGCTCCACGTCCGGCTCCTGTTGGGGCACACCGAGCTCCCTTCCCCCAGCCATCTCGAACGGGTCGTCACCCGGGGCCGCACCGTCCGCACGCTGCACCCTTCTCTAGTTGCCTCCTATCCGAAGGGTGAGTCGTGGCCTCCGGCACCCGACCTCCGCCAGGGCCACCGTCGCCCTCGACGGGTGCGACGCCTGGCCGCGGCGGCCATCCTCGCCGCCGGGGTCATCGACCTGCTCGACGCCATCACCCCGCCGCTGCGCGGCCGACTGCATGTGGTGCAGCAATTCCTCCCGGTGAGGGCCAGTGTCGCCGCCGGCGCCCTCATCGCCATGGCCGGACTGGCGCTGGTGGCCATCGGCCGGGGCATCCTCCGCGGACAACGAAGAGCCTGGCGGGTGGCAGTGGTCCTCTTGTCGGGCACCATCGTCCTGCACATCGTGGCCGGTGCCGATATCGAGGAATCGCTGGCCGCGCTAGCCATCTTGGTCCTACTCGTCACCCATCGGAAGGACTTCCAGTCAGCATCCGACCGGTCGTCACTCCGATCGGCCCTCATCGCCATCGGGATCGGCGTGGTCGGCATCACCGTGTTGACCGCTGCCTCCATCGAGCTGCTCACCCACGTCGGCCACAATCACCACACCCACATTCCGTGGTGGACGGCACTGTGGGCCGTCTCGGAGCGCCTGGTGGGTATCGAGACGGTTCCCCTCCCCGAGAGGGGCGATCGGTTTCTGGCCCCGGCCCTGCTGACCATCGGACTTTCGGTGGTGGCCATCACCCTCTTCCTCCTCACCCGACCGGTGGTCGACCGGCGATTGAATTCCGGCCGGGCGGCCGAGTTCCGAGCCCGCGACATCGTGCGCCGTCACGGCTCGTCAACCCTCGACTATTTCGCGCTGCGATCGGACAAGAAGTGGTTCTTCCACCGCGACAGCCTCGTGGCCTATGCCGTCTACGGAGGCGTATGCCTGATCTCGCCCGACCCCATCGGCCCGCGCAAC
This sequence comes from Acidimicrobiales bacterium, assembly GCA_017883105.1. Taxonomy (GTDB): domain Bacteria; phylum Actinomycetota; class Acidimicrobiia; order Acidimicrobiales; family RAAP-2; genus Bog-756. The sequence goes on along the minus strand of JADGOF010000117.1, from coordinate 1,376 downwards.
GAACGGGAACAGGCATGGGGGGCGTTCCGGAAGTTCGCCGACGGCCACGGGTGGGTCACTTCGGTGATGGGGGCCGGGGAGGATTGGCTGCCCATCTACCGCGACTCGGGGATGCACAACATCTACCTCGGAGACGAAGCCGTGGTGGAGGTCCAACCCTTCACGCTGGCCGGTGGTGACATGAAGGGGTTGCGCCAGGCCCACAACCGGATCAAGAAGCACGGCTACACCGCCACCTTCCACGACCCGGCACGCCTCGAACCCGCCCTCTCCAAAGAGCTCACCGCGCTGATGCGGCTGAGCCGCCAGGGTGAACACGAACGCGGCTTCTCGATGATGTTGGGTCGGGTGTTCGACCCGCGGGACACTGGCTTGTTGCTCACCGTGGTCCGAGGGCCCGACGGGTCGGCCGCGGCGATGTGCCAGTTCGTGCCGGCTCCCGGCATCAAGGGGTACTCCCTCGATCTCATGCGGCGTGACCCGGGGGATCACCCCAACGGGCTGCTGGACTTCGCGCTGTGCTCGACCATCGAGCACCTCCAGGATTCCGGCTACGAAGGGCTCAGCCTCAACTTCGCCGCGTTGCGGTCGACTCTGTCCGGCGACAAGGGCGACGGCACCGTGCAACGGGCCGAACGATGGTTCCTCAAACGGCTGTCCAACTTCGCCCAGATTGAGTCCCTGTGGCGCTTCAACGCCAAGTACGAGCCCGAGTGGCTGCCGCGTTACGTGGTCTTCGACACTGCCGAGCATCTGGTACCGGTGGTGATGGCCATCCTGCGGGCCGAGTCCCTGTGGGAGATCCCGGGACTCGGGAAGCTGCTGGCCGTGGGGGCCGAGAAGCGAATGGTGGCCGCGCAACGCGAGACTGACGCATTCATCGCCTCCTCCTTTGGGGCAATCGACGAGAGCGGTGATCCCCTCTCCCCTCCGACCGCCGGAGGGGAGAGCTCCGAGCCGGGCGGGACAGTCGAGAGCAAGCCGGCGGGCGTTTCGGGATCGCCCAAGCCGTCAGAGTGAGCCGCTGCTTCGAACATGAACGGGGCGTGGGCACCACGGGCGCATAGTTCAGCCCAGGTCGCGGACTACCTCGTGGCCACGCTCGCTGGCAGTTGCCGGCCCATGATGACCTGCATGGGTGTCGAATGACGGACTGTTATAGGCTGGCGCTCATCTTCGGCTGCCAGCGATGGCGCAGGGAAAGGACGGGGGACGATGGTTCGTAGGGTCACGATGGGTGCGGTCGTTTCTGCGGTGATGCTCCTAGGCTTGGCCTCAACTCCAAACGTCGCTGGCGCCACAACGCCGGCATCGCTCCTGCTTCCTCAATCAACGACCTTTTCCATGCTCGGGCACTCGTGTGGTGGCATCTAGTG
>JADGOF010000116.1 GCA_017883105.1 Acidimicrobiales bacterium | reverse complement strand
CGAACGGGCCGTGCCGGGCGACATCCTGCTCTACCAGGTGGGCACCGCGTCGCCGGTGGCCGACTTCTTGATGAGCAGGCCCGAGACGCTGGTGCTCGACTATCACAACATCACCCCGGCTGCCTTCTATGACGGATGGGAGGACCACACCAGCGCGAAGGTGGCATTGGCCCGCACCCAGGTGGCGGCCCTGGCCCCGCTGGCCGCACTGGGCATCGCCGACTCCGCGTTCAATGCTGCCGAGCTGAGGCGGTGGGGTTGCCCGGACACCGAGGTCGTCTCGATCCTGGTCGATATGGCCGGATGGAACAGCCAGGTCGACCAGGCGGAACTGTCCCGACTGGGGGCCGGGCACGGCGATGAGACGGTGTTGTTGTTCGTGGGCCGCATCTCACCCAACAAGACGCAACACCATCTGGTCGAGGCTTTGCTGCTCTACCGGAGGTGGTACGACCCGGATGCCCGCCTCCATCTGGTGGGTCCGGCCGTCACCCAGTCCTACGCCGAGGCGGTCTTCGCGTTCGCCGAGGAGCTGGGGCTGGAGGATGCAGTCCGGCACGGCGAGCATCTGACCCAGGGCCAACTGGCCGCGTGGTACGCCGACGCCGATGTCTTCGTCTGTCTCTCCCAACACGAGGGGTTCTGCATCCCGCTCCTCGAAGCGATGCAGTCCGGGCTCCCGGTGGTGGCATTCTGCGCCGGAGCTGTCCCCGAGACGCTCGGCGATGCCGGCATCCTCCTCGACTCCGCACGCCCGGGCGTCGTGGCATCGGCCGTGCACCGGGTCCGCAGCGATCCGCATCTGGGTGACCACCTGGTGGCGGCCGGGCGGCGACGGTTGGCTTGGTTCTCCGCCGACAGGACCCGTTCCCGATTCGTCGAGGTGCTCGGTGCCGTCGCCGAAGGCAGGAGGAAGCCCGGATGAAGTTGGCGTTCGTGACACCCCGCTACGGCACCGAGGTGATCGGTGGAGCGGAGTCCGCAGCCCGCATGTTGGCCGAACGCCTCTGCCTGCAGCCCGGATGGGAGGTGGAGGTGTTCACCAGCTGTGCCCTCGACCATCTGACCTGGGAGAACACCGAGCCCCGGGGAACTTCGGTGCTGAACGGGGTGAGGGTGCACCGGTTCGCCACCGCCAGCAGGCGGCTGCGCGAGTACTTCGCACTCGACGGCAGGCTGCGCGTCTCCCCGTCGACCGCCACGATGTCCGAGTCCCGGTACTGGGTGGCCCTCAACGGCCCGATGTGCCCAGATCTCGTCGATGCGGTGGCGGCCACCGATGCCGACGTGGTGGCCTGCTACCCGTATCTGTTCGCCACTACCGTCGACGCCATCGCGGTGTCTAAAGTCCCCACGGTGCTGCATCCCGCGGCCCACGACGAACCGGCCCTGTACCTGCCGGCGTTTCGGCGGAGCTTCCGGGACATCGACGGGTTCGTGTACCACACTCAGGCAGAGCGCGACCTGATGGAGCATGTCTACGGGATCGGCGCCCGACCGCAGATCGTGCTCGGTCTGGGTGTCAACGATCCGGCCGGGGGTGGCCGTCGCGGTGGTGACATCCTGGGCATCGGTGACCGTCCCTATCTCTGCTATCTCGGACGGGTCGACGAACACAAGGGTTGCGGGATGCTGGCCGAGTACTTCGAGCGGTACAAGGAGCGGAACCCCGGGGACCTCGCCCTGGCCTTCGTCGGCCCGGTGTCCGACAAGGCCCCCGATCACCCGGACATCGTGGTCACCGGCACCGTCAGTGAAGCGGACAAATGGGACATCCTGGCCGACGCCCAGGTCATGGTTACCCCTTCGGCCTATGAGTCCTTTTCGCTGGTCGTGCTCGAGGCCTGGACACTGGGCGTACCCGTGCTGGTCAACGGTTCGTGCGCGGCCACCATGGAGCATTGCCGCCGTTCGGGAGGTGGGTTGTGGTTCGACTCGTACCGGTCATTCGAGGTCGCCGTCGACCGTTTGACGACCGAAGTCGCACTCTGCCAGGCGCTGGGCGAGGCCGGACGCCGGTACACCTCGCGGTACTACCGTTGGCCGTCGATCATCGGCCGCTACACCGAGTTCCTGTCCGACACGATCGCCCGGGGTCGACGGCTGCCCTTGCGGACCACCCGCCTGGAGGTTCCGACAGGCGGTCTTGAGTACGTTCGAGGAGGATGAGACGGTGACCACTGACGACAGTAGGGAAATCGAGCTCCCGTCGGCGGCCGAAGACGGGCTGGCCCCCGACGAAGAAGCCCTGTTGGCTGCGTTCGATCGGATGCGACCCCAAGGCACACTTCGGTGGGGGTTCGACGACGCCATGCGCCGTGTCCACGAGCCCGAACACGCCACGGCCGCAGCGTCCATGCCGTGGAAGGGGCTTCCCGACGACCTCTGGGAACGAGGGAATTCGGCACGAATCGGCCGTCGTTTCGTGGGTGATGTGGCCAGCGTGTTGGCCGGCATCATGGCGACAGATGCCCGCGCCGTCGCCGATGCGACGATGGCCGGCGAGGACGATCGGTTCGTGGCAACGTGGGACGCGTTGCGGTTCCTGGCCGCCCGGGTGGAGGTGCTCGAGGCCCGGGTCGACCCGGCGGGCCTGGAGGTCGCCGATGTCCAGGTGCCGGTGCCGGATCTCAGCGAATGGGTGGACCGGGTGGGATCGTGGTTGGGATCGCCGGATGCCGGGGCGACGATCGTCGTGGGGGAGGCGGGCGACGGCGGACTAGTCAGGGCGGTGGCTGCGGCAGGATGGAAGGTGCACGGCATCGAACCCCGGGGACCGTCGGTGTGGCAGGCCACCGCGTCATTGGAGGACGACCGCACGATTGCCGGTAGTCGTTCGGACATCGTGCTGGCGGAAGTGGCCGACCAACTCGGGGCGATGCCGAACGGCGGTGTGGCCGGCCTGCTCCTTGCGGGGTGCGTGGACCGGCTGGATCTGGCCGGGAAACTCCGGCTGGTCGACCAGATCGTCCGGGTGCTCGCCCCCGGTGGGACGGTCGTGGTGATGACCATCGATCAGGCCGCATGGGACGGTGCGCTGGCACCGCCGGCCCGCGATCTGCTGCCAGGACGCCCGCTCCACCCCGAGACATGGTCCCACCTGCTGCGGCGAGCGGGGCTGACCGAACCGACGTGGCACCGACCGACCACCGGCTCGGTCCACGCGGTGGTGGCGGGGTCGGCCCGGTGAAGGGGATCCATCTCTTCGTCCCCATGCTCCACCGGCATGACGCGGTGGGGGAGCACACCCGTTCCCTGCGGGACCTGCTGGTGGCCTCGGGCGTGCCGTCGCGCATCTACACAGAGATTCCCGACCCGGCCACCAGCCACGAGACCCGGCCTTATCGCGAGTACGAGGCCGATGCCGAGCCGGGAGACATCCTCGTGTACCAGTTCGCCACCCGTTCGCTCATGGCCGACTGGTTGACGGCGCGGGACGAACTCTTGGTCATCAATTATCACAGCATCACGCCGCCCCGATACTTCGAGTCGTGGAACAACGGGATCGCCCGACTCCAGGTGGGTGCGCAGCACGAGTTGTCCCTGATGGCGCCCCGGGCAGCGCTGGGCGTGGCGGTGTCCGAGTTCGACGCCGAGGAACTGCGCCAGGCCGGCTGTGCGCGCACCACGGTCATCCCTGTCGCCAACGTTGCCGTGCCGCCGGTGGAACCGGATCCGGTGATGCTCGATCGCCTGCGGCACCAGAGCCGAGGCGACGGTGCCCGGTGGCTCTCGGTAGGTCGACTGGTTCCGAACAAGTCCCACCAACATACGATCGCCGCCTTGTTCGTCGCCCGCGCCTCGGCCGACCCCGGAGCCACACTGACCATCGTGGGACCGCCGTCGGAGACGTCGTACGCCGCAGCCCTGCGGCGGTTCGCCGGCTCGTTGGGCCTGGCCGATGCCGTCGGGTTCGTATCCGGCCTCCGAGACGCAGAACTGGCTGCCTACTACCGCGCCGCTGACGTGCTGGTCATGCTGTCGGAGCACGAAGGGTTCGGCGTGCCGCTGGTGGAGGCCATGGCCCATGGCCTCCCGATCGTGGCCTACGACGCCGGTGCGGTGCGTGAGGTCCTCGATGGTGCCGGTGTACTGCTCGACCACAAGGGCCCCCGCCGGGTGGCCCAAGCCGTGACAGATCTGATGTCCAACCCGGCAGAACGGGAGCGCCTGGCCGATGCCGGGCACCGGCGTGTCGCCGACATGGACCTCAACGAAGCCGGGAAACTGCTGGTCGAAGCGGTACAGAGCGTGGTTGGAGCCAGGGGAACCACCGACTGAGCAGCAAGGTTCCCCTGGCGCCCCTGCGTCCGCTGGGGAGCCTCAGCCACTAGGCTTTGCCGTCATGGACGACACACTTCGTTTGCCCCCGTATGCCCGTATGTCCGGTCTTGCCGATGAATCGGTGGAGATGAAGTCCGGTGCCGAGGACGGTCCGGGGTCCGACATCTTCCAGCGCCTCTTGAAGGAGCGGATCGTGTTCATCGGTTCGGCCATCGACCAGAACACCGCCAATCTGGTCTGCTCCCAGTTGATCCTCCTCGAGGCCGAGAATCGGGAGCGCGACATCTCCGTGTACATCAACTCGCCCGGTGGTTCGGTGACCGACGGTCTCGCCATCTACGACACCATGCAGTATGTGCGGTGCGATGTACGCACCATCTGTGTCGGCCTGGCCGCCTCGATGGGCCAGTTCCTGCTGTGCGCAGGTACGCCGGGCAAGCGTTTCGCCCTTCCCCACAGCCGTATCCTCATGCACCAGCCTTCGGGCCAGATGCAGGGTCAGGCCTCGGACATCGCCATCCAGGCCGAGCAGATCATCTATCTCAAGCGCATGATGGCCGAACGGATCGCCTTCCACACCGGCCAGGCCATCGAGCGCATCGAGGCGGACTCCGACCGTGACCGTTGGTTCACCGCTGACGAAGCACGCGAGTACGGCTTCATCGACGAGGTCATCCAAAAGGACGTCATCGACGAACCGAGCGCCGCTGCGGGGGCTGCTAGCCGGTGAGCCTCGGCGTCGAGCATCCCGCGTCCACAGGTCCGGACGAACCGGAGCGAGTCTCGACCATCGGAGGGAGCACCCGCTTCGTCCCCGGGCAGAGTCACGACCGGATCACCATCGTCAACGGGAAAGTCCAGTTGGGCCAGCGGCTCAAGGATCTTTGGACCAACCGTGACCTGCTGAGGTTGCTGGTCCGGACCGAGCTCAAGGTCAAGTACAAGGACTCAGTGCTCGGGTACGCCTGGTCGATGCTCAACCCGGCGCTGGTCCTGACCATCTACTACGTGGTCTTCAAGATCATCGCCCGGAACCACCAGCCGAACTTCGCCATCTGGTTGTTCGCCGGCCTGCTGGTGTGGAACCTGTTCAACGCTGCGGCGATGGGAGCCACGTCCGTGGTCGTGGGTAAGGCCGGCATCGTGAAGAAGGTGGCCTTCCCCCGCGAGCTCCTGGCTCTTTCGGTGGTCGGCGTCTCCATGGTGCTCTTCGCCATCCAGGTGGTGGTGCTGATCGGCGCGTTGCTCTTGTTCGGCATTCAACCGGACTTCACCTTCGTGGCAATCCTCCCACTGGCCATCGTGGCGCTCGTCGTGTTCACCAGCGCCATCTCGATCTTCCTCTCGGCGGTGAACGTCTATCTGCGTGACACCCAACACCTCACCGAGGTGCTCCTCATGGCGTGGTTCTGGGGCACATCCATCGTCTATACCTACGGGCAGATCTTCCTGTCTGGCGAGCAGAAGAACCACCCTTCGTTGAGCTGGCTCCAGTACGTCTTCCTGACCAATCCGGTGACCCCAATCGTGATGACCTTTCAACGGGCCATCTACGGTCAGACCCAATACACGTACCAAGGGCACGTGAACCACGTCCTTCCGACCTGGGGCGTGGGCACCTACGCCGGGCTCGTCGGCATCGTCCTCGCCGTGAGTGTCGGACTCTTCCTGCTGGCCTTGATCATCTTCGGTCGGCTCGAGGGCAACTTCGCCGAGGAGCTCTAGGTCGTGGCCGTCGCCATCGAGGTCAAACAGATCTCCAAGCAGTTCCGCCTCTACAACGAGAAGCACACCTCGCTGAAGGAGCGGGTCATCCACGGCGGAAAGATGCCCTTCACCCCGTTTTGGGCACTCGAGGATGTCAATGTCGATGTCATGCAAGGAGAGACCTTCGGGATCCTTGGACGCAACGGGTGCGGCAAGTCGACGTTGCTCAAGTGCGTAGCCGGCATCCTCAAACCCACCTCCGGCGAGATCAGGGTCCGTGGCAGCCTGGCCGCCATGTTGGAGCTGGGCGCCGGATTCCAGCCCGACCTGTCGGGACGGGACAACATCTTCCTCAACGGGTCGTTGCTCGGCTTGTCGCGATCCGAGATCGAAAAGCGTTTCGATGACATCGTGGCCTTCGCCGAGCTCGAGGAGTTCATCGACAACCAGGTGAAGTTCTACTCATCGGGCATGTACGTGCGCCTGGGTTTTGCGGTGGCAGTCAACGTCGAGCCGGACGTGCTGCTGGTCGACGAGGTGCTTGCCGTCGGCGACGCCAACTTCCAGCGCAAGTGTCTCGACCACGTCAAGAAGTTCCAACGGGAAGGCCGAACCATCGTGGTGGTCAGTCACGCCACCGACGTCATCCGCCAGAACTGCGACCGGGCGATGGTGATGAACCATGGTCGGGTGATCACCATCGACGATTCGGGCGAGGCCATCCGGGTATACCTGGCCGACCTCCTCGGAGTGGGCACGCTCGAACACTCGGAGTCCGGAGGGATCGAGGGCAATGTCCTCGCCATCGGGACCGTCCAGGCCGAGCACGGCGGTAGCGGGACGAGGTCGCACATGTATCCCGGCGAGCCGCTGACCGTCACCGCCGAACTGGACAGCCTGGCGCCAGTCCCCAATGCCATGGCCACCATCGCCATCCATG
>JADGOF010000115.1 GCA_017883105.1 Acidimicrobiales bacterium | reverse complement strand
GGCCTCTGCCGCCTCACCGGTGATCCGCTCGAGGTGGCTGAGCACCGGCTCGACACCGCCTTCGTCGGGAGGCTCCACGCCCAGCCGGTTGGACAGGGCAGTCAGGCGTTGCTGCAGGCTGCGGCGCCCGGCCCGGCGTCCAAGGCGGGCGGCGACGATGACGGCCACCACGGCCACGACGCCCAGGACGATGTACCCGATCACGTACGGCTTCACTGCCTAAGCATGACAGGCCCACAGCCGGGTGGGAACGTCATTGCCGAAAAAAGGGAAACTACATAGAAAGGCATGAAACATATTGAAACATCGTCTGGCGGAACCTACGCTCTACGGTTCGATGGGCGACAAGGTGCTGAACGCGCCGATTGTGGGGATGGCCAACGACCCCGCAACGGGCGGGTACTGGTTGGTGGGCTCGGATGGCGGGGTCTTCGCCTACGGCGATGCCACCTTCCGTGGCTCGATGGACAACAAGCAGATCAATGCACCCATCGTCGGAATGGCCTCCACCCCAGACGGCAAGGGCTACTGGCTCGTGGCCTCCGACGGGGGCGTCTTCGCCTTCGGTAGCGCCGGCTACTTCGGTTCGATGGGAGGAAAGCCCCTCAACCAAGCGGTGGTCGGCATCAGCTCGTCGCCAACGGGCTCCGGATACCTGCTGGCTGCCGCTGACGGTGGGGTTTTCGCCTTCGGGGATGCGGTGTTCCAAGGCTCGGAGGGTGGCAAGCACCTGGCTGGACCGGTGTCGGGTATCGCTTCGGCCTCCGGTGGTGGCTACTGGTTGGTCGCCTCCGACGGAGGAGTCTTCGCGTTCAACACGCCGTTCCTGGGCTCGATGGGTGGAACTCGGCTCAACGCCCCCGTAGTGGGGTTGGCTTCCACCGCTGACGGGAGTGGCTACTGGCTCGTCGGGGCCGACGGAGGGATCTTCAACTTCGGCGACGCCCACTTCTCGGGTGCTCCAGCGACCTCGCCACCGAGTGCCCCGATTGTTGGAATAACCCGCACGCGCGGGTAGCCGGCCGAGGTCGCCCACAGGCCGTCCTCGTGGACTCACATTCGGACAAGAGGCGCCACCTTCCGCCGAGATTTGAGAATGTGGCTCCTGCCCCGCAACAATGACAATGGCCTTCAAGGTCCAGCTCTTCGCAGTTGCCTCTCAGCAGATGAGCAGAACCCAATCCTGACTGATCTTGAGCAGACCATTCCGTCGACGGGCGACTGTTCGCGTGCAATCGACCTTGGCGAGCCTGCCCGAGAATGCTGCCGGTCGCGTGTCGCAATGTCTCGGGCTCAGCTTACGGCTCGCTGGCTACCGCGAGGACCCGGTCGCGTCGCCGCACTGGCGGGTGGCTACGTCAGTGAAGCAATGAAGAACTGGCCTATCGGTACCCTCAGCTGCGGGTTCACGGCCTGAAGCCATGTTTCGAACACTGCACACGAGACATGGTGTAACTGATTGCTGAGGAACCTGGGCGTGGCCCGGTGGCTCCAGACCTCGTGGAAGCTGTCGAGGGCCCATGGCGTGGCCAATGTGGCCGTTCTCCACCGCCTCTCGATCTCCGTTCGGTCGGAACCGAGGGCTCGGAGCAGGTGCACCTGGCCGAGGGGCTGCTGTCCGACTCGGAGACCCGGGTGGTCTATGCGCAGTCACCCGGCGAGGTGGCCCACACCGGCGAGCTCCTCGGCCTCACCGATACCGAGACCGAGCTGGTCACCCAGCTGCGCCGGGGGATGGCGCTCTGGAAGGTCGGACAACGCTCGTTTCTGGTCGAGCACCGGCTGGCCTCCGGTGAGCGGTGGTTGACCGACACCGACCAGGCGATGGTGGAGCCGACCGACCCGGTGGCGAGCCCCGGCCGGTGAGCATGGCGTCGGACCTCTCTCTCGCCGTCGCCCTGTCCGGGTTCGTCGACGCGGTTCTGATGGGTCCGGACCGCCTCCATTCGGGTCGCGCCCACCGCGGCTCCCCCTTCGATGTCCGGCGCCCGTCCCTGCCCCCTCCCGGGCGCCGGACATCACCCCCGCCCGTCCGGGGAACGCGACGATGGTGGAGCGGTGGAGCGAGGCAGCAACGACAGGAGACGGCACGGTGGGCCACTCCACGCGACCTCCGTCCACTGGTGATCGCCGACGGGAAGCACGACGGTGCACCACCCGTGGGCCGCCTGGTACTCGGGCGGGTGCGGAAGCGGTTGGTGGCTTCCGAGCGGACCCAGTCGGTCATCGTGTTCGGCCCGACCCAGTCGCACAAGACGAGTGGATTCGCCGTACCGGCCATCCTCGGATAGGAGGGCCCGGTCATCGCGGCCAGCGTGAAGACCGACCTCCTCGAGCACACCTTCGACCATCGACGGTCCTGCGGCTCGGTTGCCGTCTTCGATCCTTCGGGGCCCACCGGGATGGAGTCGGTCCGGTGGTCACCCCTGCCGAGGGCCCGCACCTGGCCCGGGGCGCGGCGGGCGGCGGCCGGAATGACCGAGGTGGCCAGGGCCTCGGTGGGCACCATGGTCGACGGCGACTTTTGGTACGCCACCGCGGCGAAGATGCTGGCTCCCCTCCTGTTCGCCGCGGCGGTCGGAGGACGGGACATGCACGACGTGGTCCGGTGGGTGGACACCCACGAAGAAACAGAGGTGGTCGATCTGCTCAACGAGGCCGGTGTGGTCGAGGCCCTCCACGCCGCCCAGTCCACCTTCGGTAAGGAGGACCGGCAGCGCAGTTCGATCTACACCACGGTCGAGACCATCCTCCAGCCGTTCGCCGATGAACTGCCCGCCGGTGACGACACACCGGCCGGGGCGGTGCTCGAGCCCGGTGGACTGATCGACGGTGCGCACACGCTGTATCTGTGTGCCCCGGCCCACGACCAACGACGGCTGACTCCGCTCTTCGTGTCGGTGGTGCGGGAGGTCATCGAGCACGTCTACGACCTGGTCGCACGCACCCGCAAACCGATCGACCCGCCGCTACTGGTGGTGCTTGACGAAGCGGCCAACATCGCCCCGTTGTCCGACCTCGACGCGCAGGCCGCCACCGCTGCCGGCCATGGGGTGCAGCTGGTGACCATCTGGCACGACCTGGCCCAGATCACCGCCCGGTACGGGCCCCGGGCCAACACGGTGGTCAACAACCATCGGGCCAAACTGTTCCTCTCGGGAATCTCCGACCCCTCCACACTGGACTACGCCAGCCACCTCATCGGGGAGGAAGAGGTGGTGTTGCCGTCCACGACGTCAGGGGGACAGGGGGGACCGACCACCACCCAGTCGCCGTCGACTCGGAGGTTGGCTCCTCCTGACGGTCTCCGCCGTATCGCCCCCGGGGACGGGGTGCTGGTCTACGGCGACCTGCCTCCGGCCCGCCTGCGACTGCGCACCTGGTTCGACGATCCGGTCCTACGGGACCGGACGCGCCCGGCGTCGGTCTCTCCGCCCTCAGGGTGGTCCCGTGGACGCCGAAGGGACGACCGGTCGTGAGTGGGCGAGAATCTCCGCCATGGGCGATCTCCTGGAGGACACTTCTCTCGACGGGGCCGACGGGAGTTTCCGGGCCACCCTTTCCCCTGACTGGGAGATCTGGGGACCCAACGGCGGGTACCTGACCGCAGTGGCCCTTCGGGCCGCCGGTGCCCACACCCGTCTCCCGAGGCCGGCCAGCGTGCTCTGCCACTTCCTCGGCGTGGCCGCCTTCGGCCCCGTCGAACTCGAGGTGGAGACCCTACGGGCGAGCCGTCGGGCCGAGTCGATGCGGGTGTCGATGACCCAGGGTGGCCAGCGGATCCTCGAAGCCCTGGTCTGGGCGGTGGACGCGGGGCTGGAGGGGCTGTCCCACGAGATGGCCACCGCTCCGGAGCTGCCGGGCCCCGACGGGCTCCCGTCGATCGACCAGGCCCAGCCGGTTGAGGTCACCGGACCGCGGTTCTCCTTCTTCGACAACCTGGAGGCTCGACCGATCGAATGGATCGCCGACTACGAGCATCGCCCGGCTGGGGATCCGGTCCATCAGTGCTGGTACCGGTTCAAGCCGGTGGCCTCCTTCGCAGACCGTTGGGTCGACGCGGGACGTCTGGCCATCGCCGTGGACACCTTCCAGTGGCCCGCCGCCTCCCGGGGTCACGCCGGCGGCAGCCTGGGCCACATCGCCCCCAGCCTCGACCTGGCTTGTAGGTTCCACCGGATGGAGGAGGGAGCCGACACTGACTGGCTGCTGGTCGAAGCGCGCTCGCCCGTCGCCGCCGAGGGTCTGGTCGCCGGCACCGCCTCGGTGTGGGATGAGCAGGGCCGACTGCTGGCATCGGGCGGACAGCAGATGCTGTGCCGGCCGGCACCGGTCGCCATCCCCACCTAACGGACTGATCTGCCTGTCTGGGGCCGGTCGGCCGGACCTGTCCCCGAGCGGACCCGGTCATGAGGGTCGATGGCGTGGCAGCACGATCCGGGTGTGCGCCTCCCGACCACCCGCCTCGTTCGGTCATCGCAGACGGAGGACCCGGCCAAGAGCTACTACGTCTTGCATAACTACGTAGAACGTAGTAGCTTCCGGCCGTGACCACGAACCGTGAGCGAGCGGGTCTCCGACGACCGAACGACCCGCCACTCCTGATCCTCACCAGCCTGGCCTCCGGGCCGAAGCACGGGCATGCCCTGGCCAAGGACATCGACGGGTTCGCCGGAGTGACCCTCGGACCCGGCGCCCTCTACGGGGCCATCACCCGGCTCGAAGAACGGGGTCTCATCGAGCCGCTCGCATCCGAGGACCGGCGGCGCCCCTACCGGATCACGGGGGCGGGTTCCGAGGCTCTGGCCGAGGCGGTGGCCGACATGCGGCGCATCGCCGACGTGGGTGCGTCACGACTCGGGCTGGTGTGGGGAGGTGTCGGATGACGGCGGTACGTACCGCGCTGACCGGACTGCTCCGGTGGTATCCGCCGGCATGGCGCGAGCGATACGGAGAAGAACTGATGGCCATGATGGAAGACGACCTGGGCGACCGTCGCCCGAGCGCCAAGTTCCGGCTGACCATGGCCGGGGCCGGCTTGCGTGAGCGCGGACATGGCGCCGGGCTCTTCGGCGATACGCGCCCAGCGGCCGAAGGGGTCCGGGGTGGGTCACTGCTGGTCCTGTGCGCCTGGACCGTGTTCGTACTGGCCGGTTTCGAGTTCTCCAAGCTCTCCGAACATTTCGCCGGGACGGTGCCCCCGGCATACCGGGCCCTCCCCTGGGGAGCGTTCGAGACCGTCCGGACGGCAGCCGTGGCCGGGGCGATGTTGGTGATGATCGGATCCCTGGCCGCCGCGCCGGCGTTCATCCGATTCGTGCGTCACGGCGGGTGGCCCGTGCTCCAAGGCCACGTACGGCGGGCGGTCGCGGCCAGCACGGCCACCCTGGGGGCAACGGCCGGTCTGGTGGCGTGGGCGAACTCCCTCGCCTCCACCCAACGCAACGCCGGAAGCTGGCCTTACCAGGTGGCCTATCTGACCTGGGCCGCATTCGGTGCGGCGACGCTGATCCTCTGGACCGTGGTGGCCGTCACCGCAGCCCACCGGTTGGTTCTCACGCGTTCGGTCCTGGTGCTGGAGTCTCTCCTGGCTACCGCAGTGACCATCGCCATGGCCACCATGACGGTCGCCACCGCCGTCTGGTGGGGCGCCACAGCACTGCATGCACCGTGGTTCCTGCAGGGGACCTCCCCCGGCAGCACTGGGTCGCCGTTCGAGCCATTTCTCGCCACGACGATGGTGCTCATGCTGGTGTCGGTGATCGCCGCGGGTCTCGGCGTCGTCCGCATCGGACGGTCGTGGCGTCGGATGAGGACTGCATGAACCGAGGTTCGAGCAGCCGTCGCGGCAAAGGAGGATCATGACCACCGGACTTCCCGAAGCCGAGGTGGAGGGTCATCTGCGCCTGCTCTGCCTCCGTGTGCCCGAGGCGACCGAGAAGGCGTTCGGCGGACACACCGCGCCCTCGTTCCGGGTCCGAGACAAGATCTTTCTCATGACCAGCGAGGACCGTGGCCACCTGACGTGCAAGGTTCCTCCGGGCGTGCAACAGGTACTCGTCGGCTCCAACCCCGATCGGTTCTTCGTGCCCGCCTATGTCGGATCCAAGGGATGGGTCGGGATCCGGCTCGACGCAGATGTCGACTGGGAGGAGATCGCCGAGCTGGCCGAAGAGAGCTACCGGGCGATCGCCCCCAAGCGTCTGGTGGCACTGCTGGACCAGGGGGTGGACGACCTGCAGTAGCCGGTTTCCCGGTCCGCAGACCCCGGAGCCGGAAGTGTGAGGCCGACCGGTCGCCGCGTGCGGGGCCTCAACTCACCCAACTGCTGGTCATGCCCAGGATGGTTGACCCGTCGAGATCGCGGAGCTTGTTGCCGACGAAGGTTTCGGCCCACGGGGAGGTCTGAGTACGCAGGGCGGGGGTTTCGGCCTGCAACACGGACAGGACGACTTTGGCGGCCTCGTCGGAGGTCTGGGCCGAGTCCGAGGAGAACTCGGCCATCACGTGGGTGATGTACCCCTGCAGGGCCGGCTCGTACGGCCCTGCCTCGGAGAACAGCTTCACCGGCTCGACGCGAATGTTGTTGACGAACTCGCTGGTGACCGCCCCGGGCTCGACGATAGCCACGTCCACTCCCAGCGATCCGGCCACGGGGGCGAGACTCTCCATGAATCCCTCGACGGCGAACTTTGCCGCACAGTAGGCCTCGTTGAACGGCTGCCCCACGGCACCGCCCACACTGCTGACGGTGATGACCCGTCCTCTCGAGGCCCGGAGGTGGGGCATGGCGGCCTTGGTGACAGCCACTGCGCCGAAGAAGTTGACCTCCATCACCCCTCGGACATCGTCGAGGGAGACGTTCTCGATGGTGCCCACGTGGCCGGAGCCGGCGTTGTTCACCACTGCGTTGAGCTGCCCGTGGTCGGCGATG
>JADGOF010000114.1 GCA_017883105.1 Acidimicrobiales bacterium | reverse complement strand
ATGATCCGCCGCTACATCATCTGGAGGAACCGCAACGCTCAGGACAAGACACTGCGTGAGCTGGTCAAGCGCGCAAACGTTGCCTGACGCGGCACTAGCTTTGACGCTTGGTGCCACGTTCACCAGGCTCTTGACCCGAGACCGGGACTGAAAGAAGTGGGACCGCTGAGGGTTTGGCTCCTACCACATCCCGGAGTGACCGACCTGGTGGCTGAAACGGTGGCCCGCACCAAGGGGCGCATCACGGCCAAGCGATTGCTGCCGGTGGCGAGAGCCGCCGGCTACGTCGGCTCGGCCCGAAACTTCCGCCGTGTGGTGGCCGAGGCCAGAGGGCCTGCATCGCGTTGGGGGAGCCGCTTTCGCACTGATCGAGGTCCGGACGCCCGTGATGACAACGTTGCCCCAGTGCGGCAGAGCAACTGCAGTTGTGGCGATAGGTCCTATCAGCGACCTGGATCCCGCGGCTCTAACTCGTGCAACGTCAACAGGCCCCCGTCGATCGCCTCCTTCGCCGCCTCCGCCACATGGCGGTGGTGGGTGAACACGAGTACCTGTGAGCGTTGCGAGAGCTCGGACAGGATTCCAAGTGCCGCCGCCGTCCTCGGCTCGTCGAATTTCTCGAAGATGTCGTCAAAGACCAGCGGCATAGGCTCGCTGCGCTCCGCCGCCAGGCTGATAGCCGCCAAGCGAAAGGCGAGGTAGAGCTGATCGGTGGTGCCCCCGGTGAACCCCTCGATGCCCACGCGATCCCCATTTGGCCTCACGCCCATCAGCACGGTCTCATCCTTGAGGCCGAATTCGGTCTCGAGGGTGGTGAAGGACCCACACGTCAGCTGTGAGAACCACGGGCGAGCTCGGTCCATCAGGGGTGCCTGTTGTTCTGCCATGAACACTTCCATTTGCCGGCGCAACAGTCGTGACGCCAGCTCGGCCGCCATGTAGCGCTCCGTGAGCTTCCCGATTTCGGCCAGCTCAGTCTGAGCTTCGGCGAAGGCGACCGCTGCGGCCGCCGATCCATCCATCAGTTCGAACTCGTGCCGCTTCTCAATCAGCGTGCTGTGTGTCGTGTCCCGCTGCGCCTCCAGGTCGTGCTGCACCTCGTGGAAATGGGAGATCTGGGCGTTGAGGGCAGTTTCGTCGGCCGCCCCCAGAGCTTCGTTCAGCTCCGCGGGTCCCCGGCCCTGGCTGCTGGTCCGAAGGTCCGAATCAAGCGCCGTCAGTTCTCCCTCCGTTCGCCTCACCGCTTCAAATCGGTCGACGTTGGTACGCAGCTCGGCCTCATCGGTTGCCTGCGCCTCGAGCACGAGATCCCCGATCGTCCCTTCGGCCGCCGTCAGGAGGAGTCGGGCCTCTGAAAGCTCCACCGAACACCCGTCCCACTCCGTTTGGTGCGTTGAACGCTTTGTCATGGCCTTGGTCTGCACGGCCAGACGGTCGCTCAGGGCACTGAGGGCGCTCAGAGTCTCTACGTCGGCCAGATCGGGCGCCACCAGAGACACGATGTCGGCCAGTTCCTGATCGAACGAAGCCATGTACTCGCCCATCTCGCTCACCCGGGACGCCGCGGACTCCGCCAGCTCCAGCGATTGCCGAGCCTCTCCGCTCCGTGCCAGGAATTGCTTCACGGATTGCGGTGACGTGCCCGTCGGCAACGACAGCGCGCCTAGCGCGTCACCCCAGGATTCCTCCCACTCCTGCTTCCTTGCTTGGGCGTCCGTGAGCGCCACCTCCCGGCGTTCGACCAGCGCAAGCAGCCGGGTGCGGTCCTTCTCCAATTGGCGGCGTTGCTCTTTTTCCGTGGCGAAGCTCTCCAGCGCCCGTTCCGCTCGCTCCAGAGCCACCGCCAGAGGTGCCTCGGAAGCGACCATGACGCCGATTCCCGCCAGGGCCTCCAGGAGGTGTCCGCGATTCGTCTCGATGGCGTCGTCCAACGCAGCCAGCCGGGCCGTCATCGTCGCCAGAGACGCACACTGTGCCACAAGTGCGCCAAATCGTGCCTTCCACAGCGCCATCTGTGCTGGTTCACGTGGATCGATCCCCGCTGCCTCCCAAAGCCTCTTCCATTCCTGTTGGAGATCCGTCCGCTCGCCCTGCCGGAGTTCGAGGTCCTGCGAGAACCTGGCAATCTCCTCGTGGGAGTGGGCGATCTCCGCCTCCAGTTGGGCTCGTCGCGCCACGGCCTCTGCCTCGCGCCGCAACCGATCCGCCAGTTGGTCAGCCGTGGCCACTGCACCCTCATACGACCCGGCCAGCTCGCTCGGGTCGGCCACCTCACCCGGGTGCTCCATCCCCTCGTCTTCGTCCGGAGTCGCATCGTCGAGACGATCAGCTATCCGAACACTCTCGCCCAGGTCGGTGACGACAAGTCGGCGGATGCGACTCCACAGTCCCTGCCTGTCGCTGCGGGCCTCGGTCAGCTCGTCCTCCGAAGGCACGTCGGCGTTCGCTCGCAACGCCGCTAGCTCCATGGCACGTTGTTCTCGAATGGTGCGCTGCGCCTTCAGATCGTTCTCGAGCGAGCGCACAGACTCGCCTAGTCTGTCTAAACGCCTGGCGAAGTCCTCCACGGTCTCGTTTCCCGGTACGGCGAGCGCCAGAATCTCCCCCGCCGAGCGCCCCACCAGGTCCAACGAGGATGTCGCCTTTGCCACTTCCATCTCGAGGTCGCGGGCATCATGGGCAACCTGCCGGCGTTGAGCCACAATGTCGCCGTCCTTTTTACAGACGGCCACCGAGCTCTTCAGAGCGGCTGAGTCCGTTTCCTCACCGGCTTCCGCTAGCGCCGCCAGCACCTCGTTGAGCTCTGATTGCGACTCTCTCACGGCCGCTTGCGCCGACTCCACGTCTTTGGTCATCGCGTTCGCTGCCTCTGCCAGTCCCTCAGCATTCGCTACTGCCAATGTCGGCATCAGGGTCAATTGCATCGCTTGCTCCGCCTCGACACCCGGACGCAACTGGGTCAGAAGCTCAACGGCTCGACGCCTATGGGTTGCCTCTTCGCTTGCCACACCAGGGCACTCTCCCTTTGCGCTCCGATAGTGCTCGCGGCCTCCGGTCAGCTCGCTGATCCGGTTCCCCTGGCCCAGAATGGGCTCGTCGACCTGAATGTCGGCCATGCGGACGTCCAGGCCCGCCATCCGCCGCTCGATCTCACCGACACCATCCTTGACCCCATCCCGCCCATCAATCGCCAGTGCCAGGTCGTCGGGAAGATCCTCGCGCAGCCGCACTGCCCCCGGCGTGAGCTCGGACAACACCGCCACCAGTTCACGGCGTCTCCGTAGCTTGGACAGCAGGGCGAGGAGCAACGTGGCCTCGGCGTGCGAGCGCCCGGCATCTTCGGCCTGCTCCCGCAGCTCCTGCTCCTTTGCTTCCAGTTTGGTGATCTCCCGCACGAGTCGGTAATGGGCCTCGGGTCCCACCGAGGCCGCGTTCATGGCCGCCGCCGCGGCGCTGTACTTCGTGATGGCGGCGTTGAGTCCGGGTTTTGTTACGCCCTTGCGCCCGCTGAACAGCGTCGCCGCTTCAGCCTCGAGCTTTGAAAGAGCCCCCCGCAGATCCGTGATGCCCGCACTGGCGCCGAATAGGAGCGCGCCCACCTCGCCCCGGCCCTCCAGAATCGCGTGGCCCCCATCCTCCAGCCTTGTGTGGTCGATCCCGAACATCTGCTCGAACGCCTCACGGGAGACCGAGGGCACGAAGGCGGCCAGATCAGCCTCGGTCACCACCGACCCGCCGGCATCCACGAGCGGGTCCTTGCGCCGCTTGCGCCGCCGGAACTCGAGAGACCGTCCGTCCGACGACCGCAGCGCCATCCCGATTTCCAGGACATCATTTACGTGAACGAAGTTGGACGTAGTCCTCTCCGGAATCCCGAACAGCCCATCGATGATGGCCCCGAGCGCCCGGGACTTGCCCGCCTCGTTGACCCCCACGATTACGTGCACGCCTAGATTGGAGAGATCGAGTGTCCGGCCGCTGAAAGGGCCGTAGGCGGTGAGGTCCAACCGCTCGATCCTCACTCTCGACCGCCCTCGCCCATGATGGTGAGCAGACGGGCCTCGGCCGCCTCCAGAGCATTCCGCAGGGCAGGTTCGGATTTCGGGTCGATGCCGTCCGCTCCCCGCGCCGCCAGGGGCAGCCGCTCCCGGAGGGACTCGAACGTCGCACCATGAAGCTCCACCAACTCGTCGGGATGGTCGCGCAGCGCGGCGATGGCCTCGAGCACGGCACCGATCGCCGGCACGCTCTCCCGCAGTCCCGCCAAGTCGAGTGCCCGGTTGGTGGCGATTTGGAACTTCTCGATCCACAGATCGCCGATTTCGAACGAGCGTGCGCGGAGGTCGGCTTCCAGCTCCTCGTGCTCCGATAGCAGGGCGTCGTGGGCGTCGGTGGTACCGGTGATGACCACCCGGGCCGCCACAGTCCGGCCTTCTGCCTCGTCCACCGCCTTCCCCAGCGCGGCCTGCGCCAGGTCGAGGACATCGGTCGACGAGCCGGCGCCGCTGGCATCGACGTCGCAGCGAGTCCAGCGGGCCACATCAACATGGCGTTCCTCAACCGAGATGACCTCGTCGTCCTCCACCGTCAGCAATGTGTAGCCCTTCGGCCCGGTCTCCTTGGCGTGGCGCCCCTGTAGGTTGCCCGGGAAGACGACCCAGGGGCTCTCGCTCACCACCTCACGCCGATGGACATGTCCGAGGGCCCAGTAGTCGTAGCCCTTGTTGGTCAGGTCTTCCAGGGTGCACGGCGCGTAGGGCTCGTGGCCGTCCCGTCCGGTCAAGGCGGTGTGCAGTAGCCCGATGTTGAATACCCCGGGCTCAGGGTCGGGGTAGTGCCGGGCCAGGTTGTCGGTGATGTCGGGCTGAGCGTAACTCTGGCCGTGTACGGCCACGCCCAGGCCCTCGAAACGGAGGGTCTCGGGCCGGTCGTGCCCCAGCCTGACGGCGTTCGCCGGCAGCGTCAGGCGCTTGGTGATCTTGCTTTCGGCGTCGTGGTTCCCGGCCAAAACGACCACGGCCACCCCAGCCTCGGTCAGCCGGGCGATTTCGGCGGAAAAGAACAGGCCGGTGTTGAAGTCCTTCCAGTTCCCGTCGTAAATGTCCCCGGCGAAGAGGGCCAGGTCCACTCCCTCATCTATGGCCTCGTTCACCAGGTTGCGGAGGGCGTCGCGCGGGGCTTGGCGCAGTTGCTCCCAGGGGGCCCCTTCGTACTGCACCAGTCCCCGGAGGGGGCTATCGATGTGGAGGTCCGCCGCATGGAGGATCTTCACGAGGTTGCACGTCTTCTGGCGGCTGGGTGTCCTGGCCGATTTACTCTCACGCGGGAGAGAATAAGGGTGCGCTGTGACATTGTCACCCGCCACTTTCATGGGACCTCCCTTCCCCGCGAGGATGGAACCATCTCGTCCCCGTCTGTGCCGGCTGACTCCGGTGGCTGGGGGTGGCGCTCCGACGTGTCTTGCCCGACACGATCGTCTTCTATTCGATCTGGCCGCTGGATGGGGGACTCGGGCGAACAAAGTAGGGCAAGCCCTACCTGCGCAATCGCTGAGATCGCGACCGGCACCCTCAACGACCTGGGCCATCGGCAAAACCGACCTCAGCTATCCGTGGCCACGAACATCAGCCGTTACACGTCAAAACGGCTGAGGCCGTTTTGCCCTCCAAATCGCGTCAATTCCCATCTTCGACAATTGGCATCCCACTACATCAGGGCAGGTCAGGCCGCGTTGCGAAGTCCTGTGTCACCCCGTCAAATCCCTGCATCGCTTTCACACGGATGAGGTCCACCCGGTTCCTCCTAGCCGGCGGAGCCTCTTGTGGGGTGGAAGTTTGGGCCGTGATGACAGAGAACTGCTATAGTTTTCTTACAAGGAGGTTCCGATGAGTGCCGCTGCTGCCATCCGCGCCAAAGTTGACAGTGCCAGTCCGGGGACGTTCATTCGGGCCGGCGATTTTGATTCGTCGCGGTCGGCTGTGGACACAGCCTTGTCACGGTTAAGCGCCGCTCGTTCCGATCTGGTCCGGGTCAGTCGCGGCATTTACTGGAAGGGGGTTGACTCCCGGTATGGTCCGGGGCGCCCAAGTCTGCTCGATGTCGCGCATGCCGCCGCCGGCAACCGGGGTGTCGGACCCACTGGCTGGACCGCATCGCATGTGCTTGGGCTGACCACGCAGGTCCCTGCTGTGCCGGAGCTGACCACCGTGGGTCCGGTACCGACTCGGGTGAAGGACGTGGCGTTCCATAGACGAAGCAATACCGACCGTGGCGATCTGACGTTTCTCGGCATCGCCCTTCTCGAAGTGCTCCGCGATGATCTCGCGCATGTCGACGGCGGCTGGGACGCGTTGGTCGATCGGGTTGTTGAGCTGGTCGGCACTGGCAAACTGGACCTCGATCGACTGGCGCGAGTCGTGACAACTGACCGCTCGCCAACCGCCCGAACCAACTTTGCCCGATTGCGCTCCGCTGTGCGAGGCCGATGATCTCAGAGAACAGTCCGGATCGACCGGACATTCTGCGGCTACGCCACCACCCCGACGACTTGTTCGCCCTAGTCGGTGCCACTGCTGAACACCTCGGGCTGGACCCAGCATTCGTCGAGAAGGACTTCTGGGTGACCGAGCTATTGCGGAGCCTCATCCGACCGCTGCCGGACAACAGCGGTGGACCAAATGTCACCGTGGTGTTCAAAGGTGGCACGAGCCTGTCAAAGGTTTACCGGCTAGTGGATCGCTTCTCGGAGGATGTCGACATCCTCCTTGTGTGCGAGAGCGTTGGCACGGGGCAACGCGATCGGGTTCTCAAATACCTTTGCGAACGGATCGGAGCAGATCTGGACCTCGACTCCGATGAATGTCGGCTGAGCGCGTCCACCAGGGGAGTGAAGCGCAATGTCCGGTACCACTATCCGCGGAGGATGCCATCGCCTGTCATCACCGAAGGTGTGCTGCT
>JADGOF010000113.1 GCA_017883105.1 Acidimicrobiales bacterium | reverse complement strand
AGCGCAGGCACGGTCGCGCAAGCCCCAGGCCAGGATCGACGCGGCGGTGAGGCTCATCGAGGACCGCCCCGACCCTCCGGCCCGGTCGACCGAGCTCGAGATTGGCGGGGACACCCCCCGACTCGGCGACAAGGTGATCGAGGCCACCGGGATCGGATTCCGTTACGACGATGGGCCCCTGGTGCTCTCCGGCGTCGATCTGGTGCTCGGGCGCCGAGAGCGCCTGGGAATCGTGGGCGCCAACGGGACCGGAAAGTCGACACTGGTCGACCTGTTGGCCGGACGGCGCCAGCCCACGTTCGGAAGGATCGAGGTCGGACCGACGGTGGCGGTGGGGTACTACGACCAGCAGGGGGTCGAGCTCGATCTCCAGGCGCGTGTGCAGAATCTGGTGGCCGGTCCCCACCGGGCCCCGGGCTCCCTGGCTGACGTCGAACTGATGAAGCGCTTCTGGTTCTCGGGGGAGTTGGCGTTCGCCCGGGTCGGCACCTTGTCAGGCGGGGAGCGACGTCGTTTGCAGCTCCTCTTGGTGGTCGCCGGCCGGCCCAACGTCCTGTTCCTCGACGAGCCGACCAACGATCTCGATCTCGACACGCTACGGATCCTCGAGGATTTCCTCGAGGACTGGCCAGGAGCACTGGTGGTGGTCAGCCACGACCGCACGTTTCTGGATCGGACCACCGAGCACCTGTTTGCGGTGGAGGCCGACGGCACGGTGTCGCCGGTACCAGGCGGTGTGACCGGCTGGGTCGCACAGGTCGAGCACGGCGACCTCCGCCGGGCAGGTTCGCTCCCGTCGCGATCGCCCCTACCTGCCGATCCGTCGGCAACCCGGTCTCGTGTATCGGGTGGAGGCGGGAACCAGGTGCCCATCGGCCGCCTGCTGCGCGAGGCGGAAAAGCAGATGGTCCGGCTGCAGCGTCGGCGGGACAAGGTCACCGAGGCTCTCACCGGTGCCACCGACCACGTGGAGATGACCCGACTGGGGGGCAAACTGACCGCGGCCCAGGCCGCGCTCGACCAGGCCGAGGAGTACTGGTTGGCGCTTGCCGAAGAGGCCGAATCAAGCGGGTGAACCCCACCGGCGCCGATCACGCACCAGACCCGGAGCACTCGCGATGCAGCTGGGCGTGAATCCCGGCTGAACCGGACTTTCGGGCGGAGATGAGGGGACAACTCTCGAACCATGAGGTCCGGAAACAGGTGGCTCTTCTGTGGGCATCAGCCACGTGATCGATCCTCAACGAACCGAACGTCTGGACGCATCGGTGGAGACCCCTGGTCCAACGATCGCCCCTTGCGCCGACAGATCACTCCGGAGCGCCGCCACGTCGATCGCGCGGACATTGGATGGAGTCCCCCCAGCCGCGCCACTACCAGTGGACGCACGAATGGCTGCTGCAGCAGCCGCACCGGCGGCTTCGCCGGTGGCCATAGCGGCCGGGATCTCCTTGGTGGCCTGATGCACGTATCTGGTTGTGGAGATGCAGCGTCCAACCACGATGAGGTTGTCGACCAAGGATGTGGTGAGACATCGGTAGGGAATGTCGTACACGACATTCCGGCGGGTCCAATGCCCCGTCTGCGCCACGGCGTCCGCAAACCGGACGTCTCCATCCTCTTTGCGCAGTACATAGTCGCCCACCAAGCGGCGGCTTTCAGTGATCCCGAGCATGCGGGCGTAGTCATCGAGCCAGGCACCCTCAAAGCCTTTCATCTGGCTCCGCAACACCTCGAAGTGCGCCCGCGCTGCCCGACGGCAGGCGATCTCCGCCCGGGTGAGGTCGTCCGGGTCGCAGGCATCAATGCGTTCGGGGTGAGGACCGAACGGCACCAAGACACGACCCGGGACAGCCGTGCGAAACCACAGGAGACCGAGACCACTGTCAGGCGCAGCGGCCATGACTTCGTCCTCCACGCCCCCGACCCGAAACCATAGGTGTGGCGGAATCGAGACCTGCTCGAAGCTCGCGCCCGCTGACACGAGCACGTCTCCGTCGCCAGTGGCATCGATCACGACACGGGGGCGGATCGCCTCCCGACCGCGTTTTGACTCGACGATCACCGCATCCACGGAGCCTCCGCTGGCGGGCGCGGCGGCGAACCAGGTGTGCAATCGAAGGTGAACGCCTGCCTCCTCGAGCAAGTCGTAGCAGATGTCGACGAACGCCTCCGGATCGAACGCAACCGAGTAACGGACCACCTCGGGCGGTGCTCCCCAAATCAGCCCCCAGGGTCGCCAGGAGGCAACCAGTTCGGGAGCATCGCTGCCCCAGGTTTCCCCGGTCGGATACCGCGCGTCACCGCTCGCGTCGAGGCGGTCAACGACCTCTTGGCAGAGCCCTGCCACGACCTGGGTGCCAGCACCGTCGTCGAGAGTAAGGAGCAAGTTGATGAGACCCACCGTCGCAAGGCCGCCGAGACATCCGCTTGCCTCGATCAGCAAAGTGTCGGCTCCCCTACGCGCTGCGGCCACTGCAGCTGCGACGCCAGCCGACCCAGCGCCAACAACCAGCACGTCGGGCGTGCTGATCACCGGCAGCTCTCGAGACGGCTCCAAATACGAGGGGGGGGATCCGAAGCCATGGCTCCATTGTCGTTCGCCTGGATCGTCGTCGCTTGGTGGAACGCCTCGGATCCCCTCTCCTCGTCCCAGCGGGTTCGAGGGATGATCTTCAGACCACTGAGCGACCGCACATTGGCTTCTGGTCCTGAACAGTCATAACGTTGTCATCTCGACCATGAAGTGGTCTTGAAGGGACACAGGTCGAACCAGAACACGTTCTAGCGGACCTCGCATCTCTGTGGCCTGTTACCTGGTCAGGACATTGCGGGCTCCGATTGAGGTTCGGACCAGATCGACGCCTCGCGCCGAGATCTGGTCCCAACGGCCTCCCGCCGGTACTTGGAAGTGGAGTTCTGAGACTCCAACCGATGCAGCGTGTACCAGACTGGCAATAAGGGCGCGGATGGGGTCCCGATCTTCTACGAGCACAGTGCTCGCGAGCGAGCTGATTCGGGCGTGCTAGTCCCCGGAGCCCGCGAAAGTGCGGTCACCGGCCTGCCGGGAGAGCAATGGAAGCGAGCACGAGGTGCCCGGCCGCAGGGTCAGGTCCGGCGTCGGGTTTGAAGTAGGAGACCACCAGCTCAGAAGCGCTGCTGAATTCAGGATGTCCAATGAACGAGTAGCAGAATCCCCGGGGTGAGGTGCTGCAGCCGGGAAGGGTGCCCGAGACCTCCGTTGTCCACGGGCCGTCAACAGTCGGGGCACTGAAGACGACGAACGTACCGCCGATGGAGGTCTGTTCAACCAATCTCACTCCAGCGTCTGCATACGCGGCTACGGACACACCCACTGGCCGCCACCCTGTGGAGCTGTTCGCTTGGAGGGGATGCGGAGCGTAAGAGCTCGGACTCTGGAGCACTGCAGTGCTGGCGGTGACTGTTGTCGAGTAGATGTTGCCGGATGAGCACAAGACGAAGACTTGGGTGCATGCCGACGATAGGAAGGTCACATTTCCATTGATTGCGATCGGTGACCCAAAGGTCAAGGCCGGTGAAATCGGCGACCCTGAGGCTGCTGGTGGAAACACGTCGATTGGGCCGACGTGAATCCTGTTCACCTTCCACCTGTACTCCATGAAGCCCCATCCCTCCACCGAGTAGTCGGCGGAGGACATCACGCAGACATCCGCGTAAGACACAAGAATGTCCGTCCCATCGGGCATGAGCACCGCTCCGGTCGGCCAGCGTGCCGCTTCGAGCGCACCGTTCGCAAGGGTGCACAGCCTTCTGCTGCCATCCGGGACATACACGCCGGTGGGAGAAGGAATGAATTGGGTGGGAACGCCTTGCGGAGTGAGACCACGATGGGGTCCCACTTCCTTCAGCGGAGCTGGCGATCCGCCTCGTGTGTCGTGGCTCTTCGCGGCGGTGCTGCCACCGATGGATCCGCTCGACGTCCACGTGCCGCCGTTGGCAAACTCGCCTGTGTCGCCAAAGATCCACAGGTCTCTGCCATTGGGGAGAGGAACGCTCATCCCTGCGTCACGCTGCAGTATCGACGTAGGTGATTCGTCGCGCGAAAAGACAGGTCCAAGGTAGGTGATGCCAGCAGATCCGCCTGCCGTCAACCGGGGAATAGCGGGGGCAGAAGCGAGTGAGGGTGACCCGATACCTCGGGAGTTCGTGGCGACTACCGAGAACTCATATGCGGTGCCATTGATCAAGCCCAGAACGGTACAGTTCGTGACGCCGGACGACCTACAGGAGTGGCCACCTGGTGTCGCTGTTGCCAAGTAGCTGACAATGGATCCCCCATTGTCAGGAGGCGAATTCCATCCGACCGAAGCGGACGTGTCCCCTGGCGCCCCGGTCACGTCGGTTGGCTCTCCGGGGACTCCAGGGATGACGTGGATAGCCGCAGACACAGTCTCCTTACCACCTGTGCTGCGGGCGTGGACGCTGACGTTGTAGACCTGCCCGTTGATGAGACCGTCGATGGCGCAGGCGGTGCCAGTGGTCGAGCAGGACTTGCTGCTCGGACTGACCTCGGCGCGGTATTCGCTGATGCTGGTTTCACCACTTGAACGCGAGCGACTCCACGAAAGGACAACTGAGGCGTCGCCAGGAATCGCAGCTAAGCGTGACGGAGCAATGAGTAACGGACCCGGCGCTCGCTCCGAGTCAGCTCGTGAACATGCGGCAAGCCCAGTCGCCATGCTCAGCGTGATGAGCAGCACCATGGTCACTGTCAAATGGCGGCGCATTGAACGTGCTGATCCCATGCGCATCATCCGCCCCTCAGAGCCCTTTCGAAGGTATGGAACCCACAGTGACACTACCAAGCAGTAGGCGATACTTTGGTGCGCAGTGGCTGATTCGTGTCGGTGGGGTCGCAGTCTTGCGAAGAGTCGCATGGTCCTCGGCGCCTGCTGGTCGAGACAGCGATGCCGGCGATGGTCGTTGCAGTGAGCGACGGACTCGGCCAGTACCTGCTCCAGAGCTCGTATCGTCCGTCGACATGCTGCTCCATGTCGCCAACTGACATTCACCCTGGCAAAGGGATCGAATGAGAGCCAGAACCTCGGGCCCGGATCTGGTCAACCAAGGGCAGCCACCTGGACCACGTCGCACCCGATGAGCCTGCCGCCATCACCAACGTCCTCGATCATTCAGCCCCACCGCTTGTTCGGGTGGGAGGCACCAACGGAGCGCTACGCTGCAGCAACGTGCGCTGACCGATAGAACTCGCCATCCCCCTTGAAGGCAGCCCACCTCAGGCAGGAGGCGTATGGCCATCGACAACGATGACAACCGGGCTCGTTCTGGGGCACTGAGCGGGTACGAACGCCGCGTGCTCGGCGCTTTGTGCGACGCCCTGCTGCCCCCAGCTGGTGCCATCCCACCAGGTGCGGCGGACTTGGGTATCGCCGAGGATATAGAAGCCCTCCTCAGGCGCTTGCGCGGCCAGCCCCGCTGGCTGGTGCGGGCGATGCTATTCGGCTTCGACCTGACATCATTGCTGGGGCGCCCGCCTGAGCTGTTCCACCGATTGGACGCCGAGAGCCGCTACCGATGGGTGGAGGCCAGCCGCAGCTCCCGCCTCCGGCCTCGGCGCGAAGCCCTGGCTGGGCTCGAAGCTCTGGTACAGCTCGCGTACGCCTCCCATCCACAGATAGCGGCGCTCATAGGCTACGACGGCCAACCGTTGGTGGCCCTGGGTCCTGCTGGGCCACCTCCGCCCGTGGACCTGCCGGTGATCAGGTATCCGGAGGTGACTGACGCCAAGATCGTCGCCGACGTGGTAGTCGTGGGATCCGGAGCGGGCGGAGCTGTCGCTGCCGACACACTCGCCCGCTCGGGACTCGATGTGGTGGTGCTGGAGGAGGGTCCGCCGATCCACCGCAGCGACATTGTGGGCCACCGCCCCGCGGAACGCCTCTTCGAGTTCTACCGTGACGGGGGCCTGACCTTCACCCTCGGCAATCCCGTCATATCGCTCCCGATGGGCCGTGCCGTGGGGGGGACGACTGTTGTCAACTCGGGCACCTGCTTCCGCACGCCGGATGCCGTGCTGGCATCGTGGGCGGCATCGGGGATCCCCGGGGTGGGCGCCGAGGCGATGGCACCCTGGTTCGAAGCGGTGGAGGATGTGCTCGGCGTCCAGCCCGTACCCGAGGAGGTTCTCGGCGCCAACGGCGAGGTCATGCGTCGGGGTGCCGAGCAGCTCGGGCTCTCTGGTGGCCCGATCCGGCGGAACATCCGGGGATGCCATGGCCATGGCGTGTGCGCGTTCGGCTGCCCGGTCGATGCCAAGCAAGCCATGCACGTGAGCTACCTGCCGCGCGCGACTGCTGCGGGCGCGAGGGTGTTCTCGGGGGCCAGGGTGCGCAAGATCCGGCTCGAAGCCGGACGCGCTGCCGGTGTCGTGGCAGACGTGCTCGATCCGCAAACCGGCCGCAGACGCGGCACACTGCGAGTGGATGCCCGCGCCACGGTGCTCGCCGCAGGTGCGGTCTTCACCCCGGCCCTCCTTGCACGCCAGCACCTGGGACGCCCCTCGCGCCAGCTCGGACGCAACCTCGTCATCCACCCCGGAGCCGGGACGACCGCACGGTTCGACGAACCCCTTAGAGCGTGGCGAGGGACGATGCAGAGCTACTACGTGGACGAGAAGCTTTCCGACGGGGTACTGCTCGAGGCGACCTTCCCGCCGCCGGGTCTTGGCTATTCCGCCGGCTCCTTGCCCGGGTGGGGGCGCGACAAGTCACTCTTTGCCCTCTATCCGCATATGGCCTCCTGCGGTTCGATCATCGGCGATGCCGGTGTGGGACAGGTGCGCCCGTTCGGTAGGAACGGGGTTTCCATCCGCTACAACCTCACCCGTGGGGACGCAGCGAAGGTCTTGGAAGGAATAGCGATGGCCGCCGAGATCTTCTTCGCAGCGGGTGCGGCCGAGGTC